>JAOZLU010000074.1:17370-18647 GCA_029934695.1 Desulfobacterales bacterium
ATTTTCGATATCTTCCTTCAGATTCCGGTCTTTGTTTATGTGATCTTTCACCATCACGCTGAAATTTTTCAACATCTCGGTCAGATCCGGCGTTCCTGCCTCTCCCTGAACAGCATCAAAATCCAGATGAAAACCCTGAGAGAACACATCAGCCAAATACCATTCTCTCGGATTTCCCAGCTTTTTTGCGGTAACATTATTTCCCTGTCTTTTTAATTCATAAGCTTCCCCATGATCCGTTGCAGCGACGATGGCCGGAGAATGGGTGGCAATATAAAAAATCGTTTTCGGGAAAAATCTTTTTAAAAGCGGAATAATTTTATATTGCCATCTGGGATGCAGATGCGATTCAATTTCATCAATAAAGACAATTCCTTCGACATCACTCAAATCGGCTGAGGTGTCAGCAAGACCTGTCCATCCGCCGTAACCTGCCACAATTTCCTGAAATATTTTGATGATGGCAACATACCCGGTTGCAAGTTTGTCTATCGGAATTTTATTAAAAAGTAATCTCCCCTCGTCAAACAGAATATCAATATTCGTCTCGCTGTTTTTCCTCACAATCAAATCTTCCAAGTCAGGCTCCAGTTCCTGTATCAGCATTAAAAGACTGACAACTTCAGCCGCTCTGTTCTGATGCTGGGGAACGAATTTCGGATTTATGATAAGCCTTGAGTTGAACCAATCAGCGATTTCTGTGTCTTCGAGTGATTTGCCGGACATATAGCTGAAGCTTCTGTAAAGTGCTTCTAAAAAGCGATCATATGAATTGCCCAGAATCCTGATATGATTTCTGTCAATATTATTTGTGTAACCCCTGTTTTTTGCGCCTATGAAAACAATTGGTTTATCATAAATAAGATTTGTGTCTGCATTCGGAAGGTGTTCAAAAATGGCAACTCTGAATTTATCTCTCTCTTTGTCTTTTATTTTATTTTCATTCAGAGAGATATTCAGGGGCAAATCCATTTTGAAATCTTTTATTTTATCAATAATATAGGTTTCAAAAAAAATTGCTGCATATTTCAGATGATTTTCTTTTTTATACTTAAACATTGAATGGCAATAAATCAGTGTTTTTGCCATATTTTCAAGCAGATTTGTTTTGCCGGCCCCGTTTTCTCCGATAAAACAGTATGCGCTTTTACCCTTGTCAAGGTGAATGTCAAAATTCAGACCCGCATCAGTCTGTTCTGCATTGAAACTGTTGATCATTTTTACACTCCTGTTTTCCGTGAAGGTGGGTTTCGCTTCGCTGCACCCACCCTACTGAC
>JAOZLU010001080.1 GCA_029934695.1 Desulfobacterales bacterium
TTGATGTTTGATGTTTGATGTTTGATGTTTGATGTTTGATGTTTGATGTTTGAGGTTTGATGTTTGATGTTTGATGTTTGATGTTTGATGTTTGATGTTTGATGTTTGAGATTTATTTGATATTTGGGATTTATTTGATGGATAAAATTGAAAAACCTCTAGTCATTCCGATTTTCATCCCCAGCATGGGCTGTCCTCACCTGTGTGCGTTTTGTAATCAGACGGTAATCACGCGCGTAAAAAAGGGGGTTCCCTCTGCTGAACAGTTCAGGTCAGAGGTGGATAAATTTCTTGGTTATAATAATGTAAAAAAGAGAAAACCCGTCCAGATTGCATTCTACGGTGGGAATTTTCTGGGACTGGAAAAAGAGGATATCATCTTCCTGCTTCACGAGGCTGCTCAGTTTATAGCGGCCGGAACAGTTGACAGCATCCGATTTTCCACACGCCCGGATACCATAGACAATGACCGCATTGATATCATAAAAGATTTTCCAGTTTCCACTATTGAGATCGGGGTCCAGTCCATGGATGATGAGGTGCTGGCCATGGCAAACCGGGGCCATACCTCCTGGGATACAGAAAAAGCAGCATATCTTTTAAATGCGCGTGATTATGAAATGGGAATGCAGATGATGGTCGGACTGCCGGGTGATGACGCAGCCAAATCTCTTGCCACGGGCCATAAAATCGCAGCACTTTCCCCTGATTTTGTCAGAATTTATCCCACTGTGATCCTTAAAGACAGCCTCCTTGCAAAATGGTATCGTATCGGGAAGTATTCCCCGCTTTCTCTTGAATCATGCGTGACCCTGGTTAAAAATCTTTATCTTCTGTTCAGAAAGAAAGAAATTCCGGTGATACGCATGGGGCTTCAGGTTTCGGAAAATTTTGAGGATGGTGCAACCATGCTCGCGGGACCTTTTCATCCGGCTTTTGGGCATCTTGTTTATTCGGAGATATTTCTTGATAAGGTTTCTTATGTGCTGGAATCGGATAATTTCCCGCATAAGACGATTTCAATAAGGGTTCATCCGCGGAGCATTTCCAAAATGAGGGGGCTGAAAAATAAAAATATCGAAATCCTTAAAAATAAATTTCACATAAATTCTATAAAAATTGTCCCTGACTCTTCTCTTTCAGAAGAAGCATCAGAAGTGTCTGACTCCTCTCATTCCATATTTCCTTGATACCGGGCAATGAATCGCCGGGCTGTTTTCAGATACCCCGAAAAAATTGCAGAGGAGAATTCGTTCTTGACAAAAAAACGAATTTTTCTTTATAATCACGACAATGAAAGTTCAGAGTGCAAAACTGGAAGTCTCTCCGCAACTTAAAACTTAAAACTTAAAACTTAAAACTTAAAAC
>JAOZLU010000528.1 GCA_029934695.1 Desulfobacterales bacterium
CCGACTTGCTGTTCACAACCGCCATAATATCAAGAATGCCGATGTAGCCATCCCCGTCCAGATCATAAAAGGGATCATAATCCTCATCCCCCTCGGCGGCATTCCATCTGACAGACACTTTTGCAATATCGCTGTCATCTGTTGTGCCGTTGCCGTCAAAGTCATAGACAAGGGGCTTGCCTTCCGCGTCCGAGGGAATTTCCGGGTCGCTGAAATCGGCGACTGCCAAGTCAGTGTCCACCGACATCCCGGACCGGAGAACTTGGCCCGGTCCGATTCGGACTGCCTTTGTCTCCGAAAATATCTCAGAAAGTCCTTTATATTCCGTCACGCTCAACTGGCAGACACCGCCATCCTCCGCACCGTGCAGCACCAGGCGGTACTCACCCGATTCCAGCGCAGGCAGGGAGATCACCTGGTTTCCGCTCTCATCTGTCTCAAAAGTGGAACCCGGGATATAAGCACCGTCTTTACCGCACTCTCTCCCCTGAGCATCATACACAAACAGAGCAGCCGGGCCTCCGACACTCACGGACATCCGCACCGGAGTGGGAACCACCTCAATATGATCCACCATCACCTTGCCCAAGTCGGTGAACTCTCTCCAATCGCTGTCCGCATCCATAACGCCGTCTGCTATCAGAGCATCCAATGTCGGAGCCTTTCCCTCACAGACAATGACCCCGCTCACCTGAAAGATGAGGTCATTATAGTCTTTGTCACTGTTGACAAAATCTTTGTCCTCATAGATAAAGGCATTGCCCGATCCGTTAATATCAGCGATCTGTCCCAGGTACATATCATGCTCCGGATTGGCAGACGCAAGGGAAAACAGAGGAGCCTTCTGAACATTATCCGTTCCCGGATCATCATACAGTTCCTGCAAAGTGAAGTTCGGAACCAGTATCGTTGCAAACGTGTCTCCCGGTTTCATGTCAAAATGTTTTGCACGCTGATAAAGTCCTTCGTTCCAATCCTTGGACTCGCCGAGAGAGCCACTGAACTTCGCGCCTTCCTCTGCATCTGAAATGACCACATACCCTTCCTCTGAGTCTGACAAGGCCCGTCTTGCAGCCTCTCTGATGAAATTCACCGAATTCGGATCATAAATATCCATTCCCGTCAGACTGAAAATGCCGAGTTCACCCTCATACGCTCCACCATCGTAGAGCCAGTCTATGGTGACAATGCCGTCATCTCCCACAGTAAACACACCCGCCACATAACGAGAGATGGTGATGGTCTTGGATGCACTGCTCTCCTCGCCGCTCTCAGCGACAATTTCGATGGTGCTTTCACCCATCTCCAGATCAACAACAGCGACAAAGGAGACCTCATTCGGATCATCAGGATTATCACTGGAAGTGAAATCGACAGATGCTTCGTTAATTCGCACATCGGTGATTTCTTCCTCATAAGTGATGGTTCCCGATACCATAATTTCCTCGTTGCAGGTCGTATATCCGGATTCCGGGCTTTTCACGGTAATGCTCGGCCCGTTTGAATTGACCTCCCGCTCCTGATTTGCAATCACCCTCACCTCCAAGTCGCCAAAATGACGGTTGGAAAGAACCACGCCTCCGGAGATGACATCTGCATAAGCGGAAAGGTGACAGGTTCCGGGAATACTGATAAAAGCGACCCTTCCCTCAACAACTTCGGCCGAGGAACCAGTGGCAGTGATATCAGCCCTGATCTCCACGCCGTCATCGTATGCCACACAATGCCCGTTAAGACGGGGATTCCTCAATGTGGCCCCCTCAGGTACGGAAAATCTGATGATCACCGTTCCGGTCTCATAAACGATATCCTCTTCAAAGACCTCGCCGGCACTCACAGAGATTTCACCCTCGTTTGAGGCCGCACGGGTGTAATCCTTTATATTCAGCGTGGAATTCAGGATATCGCCGGATTCAGTTTCGCCACCAAATCTGAGCCGGGTATCATAAACATCCCAATCCCCCTCGGAGACCACGAGATCATAATCGCCGGTGCCGGGATCCACCTTGTCCGAACTCCAACCTTTCGCTGTGGCAGTTCCATCAACGCCGTAAGCAAAGATGTTCCCCTGAACAACATTTTCAATGGTTCCGGTTCCTTCGAGAATAATCTGTCCCTGGATAAGCGCGACATCGGAGGCGACATCATTGGTGATCTCGTCACCGGCAGCCAGCGCGACCTGAGCGGTGAAGTTTGCCGGCGGATGCCTGAAACGGTCATCGCCGCTGTTCAGATAGCTCTCCACATAATAGCTGTTTCCGTGATAAAAATAATAGGTTCTCGGTGACAGACGACTGAAAGCATAGTCACCGCCGTTCTCGTAGAGATTCACACTTCCTGCCGAGGAACGGAGATAATGTCTGTCAAGGCTTTGCCCAAGGGTGTCCAGGCCAGCCAGCGTGACGCTGCCGCTGATGCTTCCCTGGGTTGTCCGGCTCGGCACATTTATTTCGGGCGGATCATCATCAGAGATGTTTATGCTCTGGCTGTCTATGGTGTAGCTGAGTCCGGTCTCTGAGACAAACATACCGTGTATCACAATGTCTGTGAACGGCGGCACTGGCAGGGTGTAACTGCCGTCCGCTTGGATGGCCGAACATATCCGGGTTCCGTCAGGCAGCTTGGCACAGATGGTACCGCTTCCCACCCTTCTTCCTATGTTGCCCCCGATATGAGTATAAGTAGTGGTCTGAGCAGAGAAATTCACCACTTCTGTCTCACCGTTGGAGACATGGGTGTTTTTGCTGGCAAAGCTCACCTGAGTCCCATCACCGGCATACACATTGCCACAGGACACGGTGTATTGCTGTCCGGTTTCCTGAGACATGTTGAACCACCCCATACTGTAGTTTCCCTCTGAATCTGTCCTGGTGTTGCCCACGCCTGCAACCGTTATCAGGGCATTGGCAACTCCGGTGCTCCCGAGTGACACCCTGCCCACAATCCGGCCCGACGCGATTGCCCAGTTCACGGTTTCTCTCTTATTGGAACGGAGGGCTACTGTTTTGGCCGGCTGAGCGACAGAGACACCTGTGCAGGAAACAATGCATTCCCTGACACCGCTCTCGGGCATGAACAGGCTCAGAACATAAGTGCCATCTGAGGCTGTCCTTGTGCTGACCCCGCAGAGTCCGCCGCTGGCCGGAACAGAGATCAGGGCATTTTCCACGCCGACATTTCCCATCGACACCCTGCCGTTAATCTGTGCTGTGGTAATGGTCCAACTCAGGGTTTTGGTCTCATTCATACCCACACGGACTGACTTCTCCGAAAGAGAATGATTGGTACATGTGCCGATGTTCACCCTGCCCCACACTTTCATGTCCGTATTGGGATATACGGGCAAAGAGAACGCACCGTCCGAAGCAATGGCAACCCTTGCGAGGATACGATTGTCACTCGTGTCCTTGGCATACAGATAGCCGGATACTGTCTCGGAAGTGGCAATTCTGCCCGTGACATATCCCGGTGTCACCTGAAAGTTGATGGTTTTGATCTCACCGTAAGAGAAGGTCTGTGAAATCGGCTTGAAAGAGATATAATCACTGCCGCCGAGCCCGACATTGCTGCATGTAACCGTGCATGCCCGGGAGCCTGACTCCGGGGTGAAAATCATCAGGCTGTAGTTTCCGCTCGCATCGGTTCTCGCACTGACATTGGAAAAACCGCTGCCGGATACAGTGATTGTGGCATTCTGTGCGGCTGAACCTGCAACCTTCACATTTCCTCTGACCTGAGCCGAAGCAATGGTCCAATTCACGGATCGGGTCTGGTTTGCGCTGATATTCAGGGTCTGAGAGTTCAGCGTGCTATTGGAACCAGCGACCATCACGTTTCCAGATATCGTCATGTTTGAGTCCGGTTCCACCGGCAGTGTGAAGGTTCCGTCAGCGGCAATATTCGTGGTGTATGCAATATAGTTTCTATCGGATCCTCTGACATAAATCGTTCCGCCGGATACTTCAACACCTCCGGGCAATGCGATGGCTCCGTTGATGCGGCCTGAAAACGTAAAATTCAGGGTCCGGGTTTCCCCGTGAGAGAGCGTGACCGTCTGATTTTTGAAATACAGGCGAGTCTTTCCGCTGTCAATGTAAGCATTGTTGCATGTCACCGTGCATTGACGTGTCTCGTCTTCCGGGGTGAATACCATTGCGTTGTAGTTTCCGTTCGCATCGGTGGTTGCCGTTGCAGTGGAAAGACCGCCGCTCACAGTGATACGAAGATTGGAAATGCCTGTTCCGCTCACAGTCACCCGCCCGCTGATATTCGCCGAAGCGATGGTCCAGTTCACTGCGGATGTGCTGCCCGCGGTGACATTGACATACTCATTGGCCAGTGTATGGGGAATTCCGTTCGCTGTCACACTGCCCCATACCCTCACATTGGTATCCGGTTGTACCGGAAAAGAGAAGGTTCCGTCAGAGGATATGGTGATGTTCTGTGCAACATTTCCATCAGAACCGGCAGCGGAAACATATCCGCTGGTGATGGCACCGGGAACGGTCACCTTGCCCGCCACATATCCCGGACGAATGTCAAGGTTGACGGTTTTGGTCTCACCATATGATATGGCGACAATCTGCTTTTTAAAATAGAGTGTGCCGCGTCCGTCATCGGTTGCGGTTTGGCAGGAGATTTCATAATCCCAACTGCCGGCACCCTGGTCAGGTGTACCGACCATCGCCTCATACTGACCATCTGCGTCAGTCACTTTTTCATAAGTGGTCGGATTTCTATAGACCTTTATTTTTGCATTTTGCAAAGGCTCACCGTCCATGGATACTGTTCCTTTGATATATCCCGGAGTGAACTGAACATTGCCCT
>JAOZLU010000529.1:0-1998 GCA_029934695.1 Desulfobacterales bacterium
CAAACATCAAACATCAAACATCAACGATCCATCTCACCGCTGCATAAAGATTTTCTGCAATATGGTCAGGAAAGACCTTTTTTTCTGCGAGAATTTTTTCAGCATATATCCCGTTGCCAGTTCTGACCAGAACCACATGACCGCATCCCGCGTTCCGTCCGCATTCAATATCTTTTGCACTGTCTCCCACCATGCACGCATCCGCAAGATCAATATGATACGTTGCCTGGGCCTTAAATATCAGACCTGGCTTGGGTTTGCGGCAGTCACACTCCTCTTCAGGCGTATGAGGGCAGAAGAAAATGTCTTTTATCTCTCCGCCCCCGGAACTGACGTTTTTTTTCATCATTGCATGAATATATTCCAAGTCTTTCCGGGGTGCCATCCTGCGATTTATAAGCGACTGGTTTGTGATGACAACAGAGGTGAATCCGTTCAGCGTCAGAAGCTTTATCGCGGCCAGGCTTCCGGGAAGAAACTCAAATTCGGACCAGTTTTTTATATAATTCGGAGAGTCCCGGTTGATAACACCGTCTCTGTCTAAAAAAACAACTTTTTTCATTTTGAACCTGTTAATAAGGAGTGCTGAAATGAAATTTTAGCACCCCCTCAAAAGGTTTGAACCTTCTTTTATCCACATGAAAGAAAAGGAGGCTTTGCTCATTGCATGGTTTCCTATTTTACGGACTGTAATTTGCAATAATTCATCGTAGCTGATGATGGATTGTTTGCTGAACTCTTTAACGAGTATTGCACTGACATTCAATAAAGAATAGTCCAAATTCATATATTTTGTCGGAGTAATCATTATTTTTGTCCTATATCGCAATTAAAGTATACAGGTATGTAAGTGCATTCGTCTGATGATGCGGAGTTGATCACATGCCGCGTGGCGGTTGACGGGCAAGGTCATATTTTTACGTCAATGATCTTACTCGTGTCAATGCCCAGAATATCCACAACCTTTACCATGATTTTGTATTTGCCTGTCTGCCTGTATTCGTGGGGGACGGATGTAAATTCCAAAGTCAGGTTTTTCTTTGTGCGGAAACTTTGCCATTCGTTTTCAAAAAGGTGGTTGCCTGTCCACTGTTCTTCTGTTTCGCCTTTGTCGTTTCTGATTTTGATGATTTCTTTCTTGTCTTCATAATTGAAATCTATTGCCCAATAGTCAATCCAGTCGTGCCAGTTTTCGGTTAGCAAAGTACGGTTTATGATGCCGTTTTTGTCTTTTTCGATTTTGAAGATTTGCCCGTCTTCAATGACAACTTTGCTGCCTTTTCTCATGGACTGCTGAATTTCTTCAATGTCATCCTGGGTGTAATGCGTAACAAAGTCTGTCAGTTCCACGGTGATTGTTTTGCCCTTTTTCTTGATGGCTGCGTTCAGATAGGCAACATCATAAAATCTCACCTGTCCTTTTTCAACGGCGCGTTTGTCAAAGACTTCTTTGGGGATGTATTTCAGCGTCACAGATACGCCTTTTTCTCTGAGCTCCTGAATGAACTGCGGCGTTAAGCCCATTTCAAATTCAAAACCCAACACATCAGCCTGAGTATAAAGTTTTTGTCTGCATTCTTCAAAAACGCTTTCCAGACGGGTTTGTGTGACCGGCACATCTAAGGGACCCACATGAACAAATCTGCCTGCTTTACTGCCGTGAAGGGTGGAATGACCTTCAATGCGCTTTGCCTTGTATGCCTCTAAAATGAGACTGACATAGATTTCTTCTTTGCTTTTTCTTGCGCCGTTGCTGAGGTCGTTCATAAAAAACTGACGCTCGTATTTGCCTAAGTTCAATATTTCAAAGGCTCTGAAATCTTTGCCGTCTTTTTGCAGTTCTCTTTGAACGCCGATCAAACGCTTCCGGGTGGTGTGAATGGCAAAACGCCCCAAATCGCAGGCAATCCATTTTCTGCCCAGTTTTTCAGCTACGGATGCGGTTGTTCCGCTGCCGCAAAAGAAATCGGCTATTAAATCGCCTTCGTTGCTGCTGGC
>JAOZLU010000529.1:2098-4826 GCA_029934695.1 Desulfobacterales bacterium
TGCACATAAATACTCCCATCTTCCGCCAACAAATTGTGCATCAGTTTCAGGCGTTCATACATCATCGTCAAATAAGAAGAAATGCCTTTTCCCCATGTGTCACGGTAGGCAATTTCTTCAATAATGCTCTGCTTTTTTTCAGCAGTTTCATTGCCAATTTGTATGTTAAAACCAAAGTCAGCGCCCACGGCAAAGGGTGGGTCAATGTAAATGAGTTTCAGTCCGCCTTCTTTTTCTATCTCTTCACGCAGGGGACCGTTTGCCAACGAGGAAAGGATGAGCTTATTATCGCCCCAAATCAGTTTGTTTGTCCAGCCTTTGAGTTGCCTTCCTCTGGTATCGAACATCTCAAAATCTTCGCCGGACTTGACGGCTTCTTTGCGCGGCTCGTCAATATGCTCAATGCTGTGGAAAGGCAGGGCAATATTGGTAACGTCTTCTTTGCGACCGTTCCAGAACAGGAACACATCTTCTTCATCAGCAAACAGTTTATAGATGTCTTCTTTGGGCAGCTTCTCGCCTGCTTTGATGAGTTCAATAATTCGATTTTTGTCGTTTTCGGCTAAAGTCATTATACCTTCCTTTTTTCACTTACTTTAAAGATTTCAATGACATCCAAAAAAGATTTGAGGTCTTTCTCTTTCTTTTCCCAATCTTCCTGCTTTACATATATCGGCGTGTACGTGTATTCGCTTTGTGCTGTATTGCTGTCTTTACACCATGTTGCTAATCGCTTGATTTTGCGGATGTCGTCCAAATCTTCACGTCCTTTGGTTTCCAGAATGAAAAAGGTGTCCGCACTGGTTTTTACAAAGAAATCAGGATAATATTCCCGTATGTTTCCATTTTCAGCCTGATATTCCATTTTGAAGTTGACACCACCTTGGCCCATTGTGTTTTTTGCAAAAGCAGTCACATCGGCAAAACGGTTTTCCAAAGCTGCCGCCACTTCCAATTCAAAAGCATTGTCGCCGATAATTTTGTTGAAAACCGACTTTTTAGGAATAAGGAAAGACTGATTTTCAGCGATTTTGGGCTTTGCCGATTTCAATGAAATATAATTTTTCACCTCAGCCGTTCCTTTGTCGGTAACGGTTAATTCGTCAATGGCTTTTTTGAACGTGGTGTATAAAATATGTTTGGGCTGCGCTTCGGACAGGTTGCGTAATGTCTGGGGATCGCTCAATTCCACTTCTTTTGTAAAAAGCTGATACTTCACAAAGCTTTCCACTTTTGGGTATAAGATATTGAAACCGCTCACCAGTCGGCTATCTTTAAGAATGCTCGAAGCAAAAAATCCGATGACGTTTCGGTAATCGGGAACAGTATCTTTAAAAACGGTCTTGTGAGAAAAATCGCCGTCAATATCATTGAAAATGATCTCTTTCAATTCATCGCTGTTGAACTTTTTGAGAGCCATTTTTTCATTTTTGAATGCGCTCACATCAATCAGTTCCAAATTTTTGTATTCTCTGTAAATGCGCGGGCTCATTTGCGGAACAGGAATATCCAGCGCATCCAAATCTTTATCAGGATTTTCCTTATCTACTTCCACAATGATAGACGATTTGCCTTTTGTTCCTTTTCCCATAGGGCTGTATTGAAATTCAACACCTTCGGTTTTCAGGCTTTCCACAAATTCCAAAAACGCTGATGTACCGACCACAACCAATTTTTCAGGCATATACAAAGGAAACATTTTACGCAGACCGCGCCCGATAGTCTGTTCCGGTAAAATTTTGGAATCTGCTTTGAAAGGTCTGAGTCCTACAACGGTTGTCACATTTTTGACATCCCAGCCTTCACGCAGCATCAGAACAGAAACCACGGCTTTGTACGGCGAAATGTCTTTGTCAATATCATCAGCGGCTTTACGAAGTTTTTCTAATTTGTCCTTATCCTTTTTACTGCGGGCAGATTCTTTGATTTCACCTGAATTATTGGTATGAATGGTCAGAACAGCATTTTTCATTAAAGGATATTCTTTTTCCAAAAAGACAGCAGCCTGATCCGCTTCTTTGGTACTCATGGTCATAATGAAAAAAATCGGCGTTTTGTGGTTTTTCAGTTCGTCGTACTGCTTCTTCCATTCCAAATATCCCAAATGAATATAATCTCTGTATCGTTCAATAAAATCGCTGGAATCTTTTTCCCGAATTTTTTGCCGTGACGCTTCATCAGGCAGAACAGGCGACTTGACAACATTCTGTCTGATAGCTTCAACCAAAGGATAATCACAAATGGTCTGAACAAAGATCGCACCTTTGTTGTGTCTCGGTGTTGCTGAGAAATCAGTTTGCAGGCTGATGCCGCTGCCGGATTTCAATTTGAGTTTGTTGCTGATATCCTCAATGCTTTTAAACCAGGCCAAATCTTTATCGTGTATGTGGTGGGCTTCATCATTGAGTACAAGCAGCTCTTTTATTTTGTCGCTTCGTAAAATTTTACCCAAATCCAAACCTTTTGAAGTGTCGGCATCCGGTTTGGGTTTTACGCCGAGAAACGTGGTTTCAAAAGATTGTTCCGGTTCCTCATTAAAGAATACCCGGTGAATATTGGTTAAGAAGATATTGCCTGATTCTGTGATCGGTTTTAATTTGTCCTGAATGTGCAACGTCAATTGAAAATCATTTTTCCAGTCTTTATCATCAAAACCATTATCAGGAAGAAACGGTTCTTCAAAAAACATTTTCAGTCCGTCAAAATCCTTGCGTAATCGGTTCAGCAC
>JAOZLU010000530.1:0-3079 GCA_029934695.1 Desulfobacterales bacterium
TTGTGTCATGCGGAAAACCGCTTCGCTCAATTTTCGCACTCCGGACAGTCTTTTTGTGTCATGCGAAAAACCGCTTCGCTCAATTTTCGCACTCCGGACAGTCTTTTTATGTCATGCGAAAAACCGCTTCGCTCAATTTTCGCACTCCGGACAGTCTTTTTGTGTCATGCGAAAAACCGCTTCGCTCAATTTTCGCACTCCGGACAAATTGCGGCGTTATAACTTTTGTTAATTTCAATTCTTTCTTATCTTGAACTTGAACGCGGACGGGTTCAGGTTTAAGTTCAAGTTCACGGAACTCCGCGAGAATACCATCTGCCGTAAGTGATACGGTTCAGCACCATCCCAGCTCCTGAATGAATATTTCTTTTCCACCCATTTTTTGCCCTGTACACAGAAATTTTATATAAGTCCATTTTTTTCTTGACACGCAGTTACAATGTAGCTATATTGTAACCATTCAATGAGGGCAAGAGTGAAGGCTGTTTTGGCTTAAATACCTGCAATCTATGATTAATAAAGCTGTCACAATTCTTTGCTTCAAGACTCAATATCATTTCAAGACAAAAGATGATGGACGCCATAATTTGATGGTCAAGCACATAAAAGCCATTCCATTTACAAAAAAATGCAATGACTTTTTACATAAGTCCATTTTTTTCTTGACACGCAGCTAACTGTAACTATATGATACAGATAAGAGGTGAAGGCCATTTTGAGTTAAATGCCTGCAACCCATGATTAATATAAAGATATGCCACTGATTCAGGTAATTTAATAAGGGGAAAAAAATGAGGTACGCAGAGACAGGGTTTAATTTAGAAGTTGATCTGACCCGGGGAAACATTGAGAGGGTCGCTACAGACCCAGGAGACACAGAGCTTTATCTGGGAGGACTGGGTACGAACGCCAAGATATTGTGGGACAGGGTTCCTCCTGAAGTTGAGCCCTTTTCTCCTGATAATCTTTTAATATTCGGTGCCGGTCTTTTATGTGGCACGCCTGCTACCGGTTGTAATCGTACCATTGTTTCCACCATTTCGCCTCAGACTGAGCTGATGGCATTTTCAATGATGGGGGGGTTCTGGGCACCGGAATTGAAGTATGCCGGTTATGACAAAGTGATTCTTCGCGGCAAGTCCCCTGATCTGGTTTATCTGTGGATAAACAATGACAAGGTGGAAATATGTGATGCCTCTCATTTGAAGGGTAAAGGTGCTGTTGAAACTGCGGAACTTCTCAGGCAGGAGCTGAATGAGCCGAAAGCACAGGTCGCGGCTATCGGCATGGCAGGTGAAAACAGGGTCTATTACGCTTCTGTTGAGCAGGGCAGGTCCAGTGCCAGCCGGGGCGGAATAGGGGCCGTTATGGGAGACAAGGGGGTAAAGGCGATAGTTGTTCGCGGAACACAGGACATCAATGTTGCCCAACCGGCTGAATACATGGAGCTTTGCAACGAAGTGCTGGAATATATAAAATTCCGGGAAGCAAATTACATTCCAGGGGTAATACCCATTTTAGCCAGACTTGGGTCACCACAGGAGATGGCAATCCATGATGAGAAGTGGCACACCGAAAATTTCTCCTGGGGAAATTCACGCACCCGCAGAAAAGGCTTTTGGACCGATGAAGTCGCAAGTGATTGGATGAAAACCATGGATAATGTGCGAACGCGGCTGATAAGTTGCTATAACTGTCCGTTGAAATGCGGGGCGACAATTTCCAATCCGGGACTTCCGACATACATGATGAAATGCTTCACAAAGCTTACATACACGATGGCGGCTTTTTCAGACTTGGATTTTGGTTTCAAAATCGCCCAGCGTGCCACAGAGTACGGCGTGGACGGATACTCAGCCCCGCAGGTCATGGCCTTCGCACTTGAACTTTATGAAAACGGCATTTTAACTGACGATGACTTCCCGGGAATGCCGTCCGACAACGATGGAAGATTTTTCTGGCTGCTTGACAGGATTGTCCGGCGTGAAGGGATTGGTGATGTTCTGGCCAATGGCACTCATTGGGCGGCCCAGAAGATTGGAAACGGCGCGGAAGCGTATGCTCATAATAACATCAAAAAACATGAGCAGCTGCCTCTCAAGCTGGGAATGCTGAATCCCATCTATTTTCTCATGTATTGTACCGGCGAGAAGATAAACATCACCCAAATTGAAGGGCAGTTCCCCCAGGGGCCTTTTCCCAAGAGAGAGCACAGAGAAAAGTTTGTAAAGGATTGGTTCCAGGTTCCTGATGAAAAGTTCAAACAATATTTTCTGGACTGGGAGCCACGCGGAGAAAACTCAATGCCTTATTATCCAACTGTTGACATGACTTGTGACATTGTTGACTGGCAAGAGCGGATGCACTACATTGATGACGCTCTCGGAATGTGTGCGGGTGTGTCATCGTTTCACCTGAAGCCTCCGTATCATATACACAACTACCCCAAGTTTATCTCAGCAGGTGCCGGGATTGATATGGATGAAGACAAGCTGACCCAGGCAGCCAAACGGTACCGAACTTTGATCAGGGCCATCAATATCAGAAGAGGCATGCGGAGAAAAGATGAGAAGCCCCCAGAGGACCATTGGAAGAAAAGAATTCCCGAACTTGAAAAGGAACTGCTGGATACATATTACAAATTCAAGGGATGGAATAATGAGGGAATTCCTACTCAGGAATCCCTGCATGAACTGGGTTTGGATTATGTGAGCGAAGACTTGATACAGAGGGGAATCCTCAACAAATGACAAATTCCAAACAACAAATTCCAAATAAATCACAATAGCCAAATGACAAATTCCAAACCTTTAATGATCTTAGGATATTGTTATTTGAGATTTGGAATTTATTTGGAATTTGAAATTTGAAATTTATTTGGAATTTGGGATTTGAAATTTATTTGGAATTTGAAATTTGAAATTTGAAATTTGAAATTTGAAATTTATTTGAGATTTGAAATTTGAGATTTGAAATTTATTTGGGATTTGGAATTTGAGATTTGGAATTTATTTGGGATTTGGAATTTGAGATTTGGAATTTATTTGAGATTTGGAATTTATTTGGGATTTGGAATTTG
>JAOZLU010000530.1:3179-4820 GCA_029934695.1 Desulfobacterales bacterium
GGATTTGGGATTTGGAATTTATTTGAGAGCGGAGGGCGTGAACCTTGAAGGGTGAAAAGAAGAAGAAAATAATTAAGACAATAAAAATTGATGTTGATAAATGCAATGGTTGCCGGGCGTGTGAGGTAATCTGCTCCGCGTTTCACGCTGTGCCAAAATATAGCAGCAGCAATCCCGCGAGGTCTCGTATTCGGGTGATTCGAGATCCGATGAGAGACCTGTATGTTCCTGTATACGCGGGTGAGTATGCTGTAGCCGAATGTGCCGGCAGAGACAAATACACGATTGACGGAAAGGAATATGATGAGTGTTCTTTCTGCAGGGCTTCCTGCCCATCCAGAGACGAGTTCAAAGAACCTGATTCCGGGCTCCCTCTGAAATGCGATATGTGCGAAGGCGAAGACGAGCCTTTGTGTGTGAAGTGGTGCATGGCTGATGCTCTGGTTTACGAAGAAAGGGAAGAAGAAATCGCTGAACAGGAGGAGCAGGAGGACTTGGATATCGGATTGGAAGCGTTGGCCGACAAATACGGATTGAAGAAGATAATGGACACCGTTGCCCGAATGTCAGAGAAGGACTGAAATATCAGGGACAATAAAGAGGATTAATAAAGACAGTGGAAACAGTAGCCCCCTTCACAGAGGTAATAGATGAGATAAAAGAGGCTGGCGGAGAAGCCTTCAGACTTTGCTTTCAGTGCGGATTGTGCGATACTGTCTGCCCGTGGAACAGAGTCAGACAATTCAGCATTCGCAAGATAATCCGGCAAGCCACATTCGGTCTGACCGAGATAGAAAGCGAGGATATATGGCGTTGTACCACCTGCGGGAGATGCCCTCAGCAATGCCCCAGAGGAGTGAAACAGATAGAAGTCGGGGTGTCCTTACGCAGGGTTGCCTCGAATTATGAGGTTTTTCCTGCTTCTGTCCGTTCTGCCCGCAGTGCGAGAGCAAGCATTATTTCTGAAGGCAACCCCTTGCAGGGAGAACGGAAAAAGCGGGCTGACTGGGCAAAAGGTCTGCCTGTAAAAAAGTTCACCGAGGGGATGGAAGCGTTGTATTTCGTCGGCTGCTACCTCAGCTATGACCCGAGAATGAAAAAGGTGGCGACTGCCACAGCCAATATCCTTAACAGTGCAGGGGTAGATTTTGGGATATTGGGTTCTCAGGAAAACTGCTGTGGAGAAAGCATCCGCAAAACGGGCAGCGAGGAAGTATTCAAACGCCTGGCCAAGGAAAACATCAAAACATTTATTGATAGTGATGTAAAGAAAATTATTGTCTCTTCCCCTCATTGCTTTCACACCTTTAAAAACGAGTATCCTGAATTTATGGTAAACTTTGAGGTCGTTCATATCAACCAATATTTATTGGAGCTGATTAATGAAGGGCGGCTCGAACTTAAAGGGGAATTTTCAAAGAAAGTAACTTATCATGATCCGTGTTATCTGGGCCGGCATAATGACATTTATGACGAACCCCGGGAAATTTTAAAGAAAATATCTGATTTGAAACTGACTGAGATGGCTGATTCGCGCAAGGACGCTCTCTGCTGCGGCGGGGGAGGCGGCAGAATTTGGATGGACACGCCAAAGGAAGAAAGATTTTCCGATCTCAGATTAGTGCAGGCCAATGAAGTCGG
>JAOZLU010000531.1 GCA_029934695.1 Desulfobacterales bacterium
GATGTTTGATGTTTGATGTTTGATGTTTGATGTTTGATGTTTGATGTTTGATGCCGCGCCAATGATATTGCCTCCTCAATGGCGCATGGGCCAATGAAATCTCTGTAAACGTGGGCATTACTTTTTGAATTTAAGGAAGCAGTATAAGTCATGGAATCAACAACACACAGACAAACCAGCATGTCCGGGGAAAAACGGCAATTTTGTTCCTTTCACATTGCGGATCATCTCTTTGGCGTGAATATTCTGGATGTCAGAGAAATCAAAGATGAGGTCTCTCTGACCATCGTCCATCACGCGCCTAAGGAAGTTCGGGGATTCGTCAACATCCGGGGTCATGTTTATCTTATTCTTGACCTGCGTCTGCTGCTCGGTTTCGGCAGCAGGAATGTGGATGCAATGAGCCGGGTGATATTGTTCAAAGAGAAAGTAGGAGAGTCTTTCGGTATTTTGGTGGACCGCATCGGCGATATGATAGAAGTGGATGAGAAGCTGATTGAAGACCGTCCGCCGGATGAAAATACTTCACTTGCCGACGCAGTTCAAAAAAAATCCGATCTCAGCATGGGAATTTGCAAGCTTGAGAATGATTTGCTGATTATCCTGAATGTCGGAAAACTCTTAGATGCTTTTTAATCAGGAGTGCAAAAATGGAGCGAAGCGTAATTTTTGCATCCTGCGTAACGGTCCCTCTATAACAGAACAACCCTTACCTGATTCCTGTCGGCGAGAACCGCTCCATTCAGGTTTTGAATTCTCGCTTGAAGGAGGATAACTATGAACACTGACAAATTTTCAAACGAAAAACCTGTTGCGAGCGAGGAATTTGTTTTTGATCAGGAAATACTTGACGCATTCATTAACGAGGCCAAAGAACACCTTGAAAACCTTGAACAAGATTTTCTCATGCTGGAAAACCAGGTCACAGATCCTGATCAGGACATTATTGACAAGGCATTTCGATCCGTTCACTCCATCAAGGGCAGTGCCGGGTTCATGCAATTCACAAAGATTGCCAAACTTACCCATGTTATGGAAGCGTTGCTCCAGAAGATGCGTTCACGAGAAATTCGTCCCGAATCTCAGTATATTGACGCGCTGTTAGCGGGGTGCGACCTTCTGAACAAAATGACAGACGATGTTAAAGACAGCGAAAAAACAGATATACTGAATATCTATGAGCGTCTGTCCAGTTTGCTGGAAAACAGTTCCGCATCGTCAAAAAACCGTCAGGATACGAAGGAATGCCAATCGTCTGTTGAGATTCAAGAAGAGCCCCAAGCTCCGGTTGAGGTTCAGGAGACTTCGCCTGCTGATGAGGAAAGCCTTGCTTTTGATCGGGAGATGACTGACATATTTGTCTCTGAGTCCAAAGAAAATCTTGAAAACATTCGGCAAGACTTTCTTATACTGGAAAAACAGGCATCAGATTCGGATCAGAATCTTATTGACAAGGTTTTTCGGACGATCCATTCAGTTAAGGGCAGTGCCGGAATGCTGGGATTTGAAAAGACCTCCAAACTTGCAAACAGCATGGAAGCATTGCTCCGCAAGATGCGTTCAGGAGAAATCCGTCCGGAACCTCAGTATGTCAGGTCATTACTGACGGGGTATGATATTCTGGTCAAAATGGTGGACAACATTGACGACAGCCAGAAAATGGACATACAGGAGGCCCATGAGCGTATCCTGAATCTGCTGGAGAATCCTGTGTTGCCGGCAGTGCCGAAATCTGACCCTGAGGAAGAACCCGCGAAAGAAGATTCTGTGCAGTCGTCAACGCCTGATCCGGAGGAAGAACCCGTGAAAGAAGCTTCTGCGATGTCGGCAAGGCCTGAATCTGATCCGGAGGAAGAACCCGTGAAAGAAGATTCTGTGCAGCCGACAAAGCCCAAATCTGACACGGAGGAAGAATCCGTGAAAGAAAATGTTGTGCTGCCAGCAGAGCCAGAATTCGATCCGGGGAAAGAAGCCGATGCAGAATCATCGTCAGCAAAAATAACGCCGCCTGTTGCCAAAGGCCATCGTGATCATTCAGATACGGTCCGCATCAAGGTTGAACTCCTGAATCTGCTTATGACGCTTGCGGGAGAACTCGTACTGGTTCGGAACCAGCACCTCCTGATCGTGGATGAGATTGATCCTGAGACGCGCGGCATTTCCCAACGTATGGATATGGTCACGACCCAGTTGCAAGAGGCGATTATGCGCACACGGATGCAGCCTGTGGGCAACCTTTTCGCCAAACTCCCCCGTATCGTGCGCGATGTTTCCAAGAGAACCGGCAAATACATTCAGATTCACACTGTCGGGGATGAGGTGGAACTGGATAAAACGATCCTCGAATCCCTCTCAGATCCGTTAACCCATATCATCCGAAACGCCTGCGATCACGGGATTGAAATGCCCGATGAGAGATACCGTATGAATAAGCCGGAAACCGGGGCCATACATGTTCATGCGTTCCATGAAGCCGGACAGATCAACATTGTGATTCGGGATGACGGCGGGGGAATGGATACTGAAGTCATAAAAAAAGAGGCACTGAAGAGAGGGTTAAAGAGCAAAGATGAACTGAACCGTATGAATGAAAGGGATATTCTCTCAATCATTATGATGCCCGGTTTTTCAACTTCGGAAAAAACGACTGAAATATCCGGACGCGGGGTGGGAATGGATGTGGTCAGGTCTTCGGTGGAACAGCAGGGCGGTTCTGTTGAGATGATATCAGAGAAAGGAGAAGGCACAGCCATCCATCTGAGACTGCCGCTTACGCTTGCAATCATACCGTGCCTGATCGTGGAAATCGGCGATGAACGGTACGCCATACCCAAGGTCAGTGTGGATGAACTGGTATGCCTGTATGACGAGGAAGTATTTACCGGCATTGAATATGCAGGGGTTCAGGAAGTCTGTCGTCTGCGAGATGCTCTCCTGCCCATCGTGCGGATGAAGGAGGTACTGAGCAGGCCCCAAAGACTCACAGAGAAGACACGTTCAGAAATCACCGAGAAATACAGCTGCATAGCCAGGGTTGCGCTGGAAAAAGGTGAACACATCCGGCAGACGCTCCTGTTTGCAGTGGTAAAAATCGGCATGCAGCGATTCGGCCTGGTTGTGGATCGGGTGATGGGTTCGGAAGAGATTGTGGTGAATCCCATACATCCCAAGCTTAAATCTCTGGATATTTATTCGGGAACGACGATAATGGGTGACGGAGCTGTGGCTCTTATCCTCGACATTCACGGGATTGCCGCACATACTGGCGTGGAATTCATCTCCGAAACCGAAAAGGCGATAAAAAAAGGGACCTCTTCGGACGGAGCAGAGACCCAGAGGGTATTGATTTTTGAAAATGGGGAGCAGGAACGATTCGCGGTTCCCCTGCCCCTGATCCGCCGTGTGCAGGATATTTTGGTCAGCCGAATTGAGGCGGTGGGCAGCAAATCATATATCACCATTGATGGCATATCCACTCTCATCCTCCGATTAGATCAGTTGCTTGATGTATCCCCCTGTGTTGAAAAGGATGAAATGTACCTGCTTCTGCCCAGGCACACCTCACGGCCGTTCGGAATTCTCATGTCCCGCCTGATGGATGTTGTTGCTGTGCCCCTGACACTCAATGAGGACAGTTATATGGAAGATGGAATACTTGGCACGGCCATTGTACAGGAGCGCATGACGCTGTTCCCGGATATTTATCATCTGCTCGAAAAAGCGGACCCCGGCAGGAACGCCAATCAGAAAGCGGCCTCCTCCCAGATTTCGGAAACCTTGAATTATAAAATTCTGCTTGTGGAAGATGCCGTGTTTTTCCGACGGCTGGTGAAGGGCTATCTGGAGTCAGACGGCTATCTGGTGGAGACCGCGGAAAATGGGCTGGAGGCTTTGGAAATGATGGAGGAAGCAAAATTTGATCTGATTGTGTCAGATATCGAAATGCCGGAGATGGACGGCTGGACCTTTCTCAAACAGGTGCGGGGCATTGAAAAATACAAAGATATGCCGGCCGTCGCCCTCACCACTCTTGACTCTCCGGAAGATCAGGCCAAGATGAAAAGAGTCGGTTTCAACGCTTATGAAAAAAAGATAGACCGCGAGCGATTACTTGCAATCGTGGAACAACTGCTGCAGGGGCAACGTTCCGAGTTCTGATCTGAGGAATGAGGAAAGCAAAGCAGGGGTGCGGAAAGTTCTGTGCCGGCAGGAACCGGCCCTGCTGATTATGTGAAACCGCAGACGAACGCAGATAAAACCTGCACAGTGAAGCTCCATCGTTGCAAGGTGTCGTTTTTGAGTATATAACCTCTTTGAATCGTCTGAATCTGTGTACAGGATAATTAAAAGTCCTCAAAATCTTCATCATCCAGCGGAATAATCTGTTCGGGCCTGACTTCTTTTGTCTTGGAAGGGAGTGTTTCCGTAAAATGGGGCATCTCTACAGGAGTGCATATTTCAGGCCGTTTCAAATCCGGGCTTCCGGTTCGTTCCCCGACCTTTTTCCTGACATGCTCCCCAAACAGACGCAACAGATCATCCAAAGAATCTTTCATCTGTTCAACCCGGACATTCATTTCCTCTGAAACTGAAGCGGATTTTTCGGCATTCGCGACATTTTGCCGGGTAATCTTGTCCATTCCGGCCACGGCACCGTTTATCTGCTCAATGTCCCTGGCCTGCTCATTGGATGTGGTAGCAATTTCAGCAATCAGTTCGCCGACCTTTATGGTGCTTGAGGAGACCCCTGCAAAATTCTCATTGGTTTTGGCCACAAGCTCAACGCCGTCCCTGATCTTTTTTACTGTCCCCTCTA
>JAOZLU010000532.1 GCA_029934695.1 Desulfobacterales bacterium
AGAGGCGAAAACTTTTTTTGGCCTTTCTCTGGAAGCACAGACCGATATTATCCTGCTCCTTGTGGAAGAGCATCTTGTCACCCAAATTTTGAACTCTGTAAAGAAAGCAGGAGAATTCCATAAGCCGGGAACAGGCATTGCCTTTGTGGTTCCAGTTGAGCATATTGTGGGTCTGGAAAGTCAGATGGAAAAATTTAAACAGGATGTTCGGCAAAGTTATTTTTAAGCAATGACATTTATTTCTGAAGAGGGAGAAAATTATGGTACCTGACAACACATCAGTAATCCGGGCAAGAGACGTGATGCGTAAGGGAATTGTATCCATTGACGGTATGTCCACGGCCAGGGAGGCTGCTGCTAAAATGCGTTCTGAAAAAGTGTATTCTCTCCTTGTCAAAAAAAGGTATCCGGATGATGCCTGGGGCATACTGGTCTATCAGGATTTTATCAAAGGGGTGATAATACCCGGCCGCTCTCCGGATGAGGTGCATGTCTATGAAATCATGACAAAGCCTGTTATCACCATACCGGCTGACATGGACATACGCTATGTTGCCCGTCTGGCTTACAGGGTAGGCATACGAAGATCTCCGGTCGAGGATGGAGGAGAACTTATCGGTATGATTTCTCTTTCCTCGCTGATTCTCGACAATAAGCTTTTTTAGTAAATCCCAACTCAGACCTCCGAGGTTTTTAAAACCTCTGAGGTCTTTTTTTCTGAGCCTTAAACTTAAACTTGGACTCAGACGTGACCGTAAATGAATATTCCTCAAGTTTTGAATGATATGGAGCGACTTTATAAAATACTGGGTTCATGTTCCGTTCACGTTCACGGCACAGATGAAAACCATTTAACTTTTAAGCATAACTTATGAAAATTTCTCTGAAAACAAAACTGGCAGTTCGTGACTATGTCGCCATCTCCTTGGGAGCCTTTATTATGTCCCTCGGTGTGGGCGTGTTTCTGATAGATGCCAAAGTTGTCCCCGGAGGTGTCGGTGGTCTGGCAATAACGGCACATTATCTCTCTGATTACAAAATTCCTGTGGGACTGGCAATGTGGGTCTTCAATATTCCGCTGTTTCTCTGGGGCCTGAAAACCATTGGCGGGCAGTTCGGGCTTCGGACCTTTGTCGGTTTCTCCCTTTACGCTTTTTTTCTTGATCTGGTCCGGGGCAATATCCCGGGGCTCGGGTTCATCAGATGGCAGGATATATATTCTGTTCAGGACATGCATCAGCATGACTTTGTTTTATCCATATTATGCGGCGCGATACTGTTGGGTGTCGGACTGGGCATTGTTTTCAAATTTCGGGGAACCACCGGCGGATCAGATATTGTGGCCGCTGTCATGCAGAAAAAGTTCGGATGGAAACCCGGGCATTCATTCATGCTCATTGATTTTTTTGTCATATCATTCGCGGGGCTGGTCATTCATTATAAGGGCATGTCAGTTGACAAACCGGCTCTGACCCTCACGCTGTATGCTTTCACACTGGTCTTCATAGCCTCACGCATCGTTGACACAATTATTGAGGGATTTGATTATGCCAAATCCGCACTCATTATTTCATCCAAACCCCAAGCCGTCGCCGATGGAATTGTGCAAAAACTCAGCCGCGGTGCAACAGCACTTCATGGCCGCGGTTTATATACCAATACAGAGCGGAAAATCATATATACAGTTGTCACGCGCAAAGAAATCACTTTGCTCATTGATACCATTAAAGCCATTGATCCGAACGCGTTTGTCATTATCAGCAATGTACACGAAGTGCTGGGGAATGGCTTCAGGCATCGAGTCTGAGAAGGATGAAGTCTGAGCGTGTTTGAAAATACATAGTGCGGATGTGATGATCACACTTTTTAACCAGACGAAACAGCGTTCATATTTTTTCGTGTATTTCGTGGTTGAAAAAAAGCGACCGGTCCGTTTTCATGGCGGATGTGATGATCACACTTTTTAACCACGAAACACAGACGAAACAGCGTTCATATTTTTTCGTGTGTTTCGTGGTTGAAAAAAAGCGGCCGATCCGTTTTATTGAATGTCTGTCTCAGTTTTCAAACACCCTCTGAGGAATGAGGGGAAAAACATGCCGCTGAATTTGAAATTGAAATTACTTTTTACGGATCGGATAGGAATCGTTGCCGATGTCGCTGCCTTAATCGCTGAAAACAGTCTTAATATCATCTCCATGGAAGTGGAGAGAAAGGACAACAGAGCAGAAGTCTGGCTCGAAGCTGAAAACAGTGAGCATACGCCGGTCCGTGAAGATGTTTTCAGAATGCTCGGGAAAATTCCCGATCTGAGAGAAATCAGCTTTGTCAGAACACTGCCTCATGAAGAGAGAGAAAACAGGTTCCGGGTCGTTCTGGACAATATCAGTGACGGGGTCATATCTGTTGACAGAGACGGAAATATTACAATCATAAACAGAATCGCCAGAAAGATTCTGAACTGCGAAAACAGCGAAGTCATCGGCAAAGAGATAAAATCGCTGAATCTTTCTGATCCCACCATTCTGGAATGCCTGAACGGAAAGAGATTCACCAATGTGAAAAAAAACCTCATCAACAGGAAAGGACGGTTTCAATTTTTCGCCACAGGCAGACCCATAAACGATTCGTCAGGCCGCATTATGGGAGCTGTGGAAATCGGAAAAGACATGAAAGAGATAAAAATGCTCGCCCAGTCTGTGTCTCAGCCTGATTTCGTCACCTTCAGCGAATTTATCGGAGAAAGTCCCAGTGTCAGTGAGGCCATATCTTTTGCCCAGAAGATCGCCGTGACAGATTCGGTCGTTTCCATACGGGGTGAGAGCGGCACAGGCAAAGAGCTTTTTGCCGGAGCCATCCATTCTGAAAGCGGCCGGGAGGGAGCTTTTGTTCCTGTCAATTGTGCTGCTCTTCCGGAATCTCTGCTTGAAAGTGAGCTTTTCGGTTATGTCGGAGGTGCTTTTACCGGTGCTGGCAAGCAGGGAAAATCCGGCCTCTTTGAGACCGCAAGCAACGGAACCGTTTTTCTTGATGAAATCGGAGAGATGCCCCCGGGTCCCCAGGCAAAGATGCTGAGAGTTATTCAGGAAAGAAAGGTCCGGAGAATCGGCGGGACAAAAGAAATTCCCGTCAACGCCAGGATCATCACCGCCACCAACAGAAACCTCGAACAACTGGTGAAAAAGAAACAGTTCCGGGAAGATTTGTACTATCGGATCAATGTGCTTCCCATACATATTCCTCCGCTGAGAGAAAGAGGAGAGGATATTCCAATACTGGCCGAACATTTTCTTTTCCAATTGGGAACCAGACTCGGCAAAGATGCACAATTCCTTACCAAAACAGCATTGAACAAGTTATGCAGACACAACTGGCCCGGCAATGTGAGAGAACTGAAAAACGTCATTGAGCGGGCTGCCATACTGTGCGATGCAGAGCAGATCGGAGCAGATCACATCCTCTTCAGCTTTGAAGTCGGAAAGAGCATGGAAGGAATGAAAAATCGGATTCATCCTGTTGGATCGGACAGCCATTCCCTGCGCGCCCTGCTTGATGTTTACGAGAAGCAGATCGTCACCGAGGCTTTGGAGAAGTCAGACAGCATCCGGAAAGCAGCCAAATTTCTCGGGATTTCCCATACCACCCTGATGAACAAATTAAAAAAGCACAGTGTCACAATGCAAAAAAAAGCCGGGTTTTCTTCCTGAAACACACCATCTCAGGAAAAATAGCTGATTATAACGCTTTTAGGGGAGGCCTGAAATCAGCCCTGCATCGCACCTTTTTAACCACAGAGGACACAAAGGGGGCACAAAGGCCACAAAGCTTGATCCCGGGGCACAGAGCTCAGACCTGCACATTCGGCCGGATATGTCTGAGGGCAGGCTCCGATTTCAGAGCGGTATCTCACACAGAGACACCCGATGACATACGCACATAAGAAAATCCCGGGTTGTAGGGTGGGTGGAGGATTTCGATTTTTTACGCAGTAAAAAACGAAATCCGCAACCCACCTTGACAAACGCATAAACGAGATCATTGAACGTATTTGGATTTACAGAGGAGGAGAAAATGGCAAACGAAACTTCAGGCAGGATTGATCTGTTCAGTCGTCTGATTCATGACACAGACACATCCATTGCCTCATTGGACAGCAAAGCCAAAATCGTAACGAGTGAGCAACTGGATGCATTTAAGCAGAAATTTGAAGAAGCAGAGCAGATTAAAGATGAAAAAGAGCGCGATGCCCGGATGAAAGTCCTTGAAGCGGATTTCTCAAAATTGAGAAAAGCCGCGCGGGAGGAAGAAGCAGATCTGGCGAATGCCGTACTCGGTCTTAACGCCATTATTGAATCACTGGGAGGCGAGTACAGCGACTTGCAAAGAATGTCTCCGGATGAAGAGGAACTGCTCAGAAAAGCTGAAGAAAAGCTTGAAGATGCCAAAGGAAAATTGGAAAAGGCAAAAGGAAAATGGAAGTTTCTCGGGAGAGACAGATCCGTTGCAAAGGCCAAGACAGAGATCAAAGCGGTCGAACAGGAATTGGAAGAAGCCGTTGCCGAAGCAAGAAGGCGGGCGCGGAAAAGACTGATGAAACATAACATGGAGCAGAGCCTCCAGGAATTTATGTACAAAGTCGAGAAAACCATTGCGATCATTGAGCAGCGTGTGGAAGATATCAAAGCCCAGCTTTCCAGTGTGTCTGCCAGAAAAGATGAAGCTTTCAAAGTGAAAGAGGAATCTGCCAAGGCACTTGAGAAACTTGACAATGACCTGAACGGACTTGAATCCGAACTTTCCAGGGAAGAGGAACT
>JAOZLU010000075.1 GCA_029934695.1 Desulfobacterales bacterium
GATTCAGTTGCTCAACAAGCGATCCCGAAATATCACTTTCAGCAGGATATTCCTTCCCTGAATCCGAGCGTCTGATCATAGCCTTAATTTTCAGATTTTCAAGATCAATGTGATTTTTTTGGCATCCTTCAGTTTGTCGCACCGCCTGAAGGCGGAACTACAAACATCTCTGCCCGCTCCCACTGAAAAATCCGTCATTCCAGTATTCATAACGAAGCTGCATCCTGATGATATGGCTGATCAGGATAATCTTTTTCGATCTGCAGACGCACAGACACACTCAGTTCCAAATTTTTGGGGAATATTTCAGGCACAGAAGACAGATTATCTGTTGCCTGCTTATATGATGCCAGTTCACCTGATGTGGCGTAACGAAATCCCTGGGGAGGATGAAAATCCTTCATTTGCCCCTTTAAATCTTCAAGTTTTATTGGTTCAGGCAACGGAGAAACCTTGCTGAAGAAAATACCTGTTCCTTTACGGACACCGTTATAATAAGCCTCAAATTCCTGACGTGTGACCCCCGCCCTGTCATTCACCATTTTCCAAAGTTCCTCTATCGGTTCTTCCACAATCCGATCCACCTCAAAAGCACCGGACAGCGATTTGACAGGTGATGAGACATAAATCAGAGCTAACGATCCTTCTTTTATGTACCTCGGGCAAACACGGCGTAATTCCACAGGCCTGGTTTTATAGCTCCGAACAAATCCTGACTGGCAATTCCCGAATCAAACAGACTCATAGCCCATTCAGCTCTGACAGGCACAATAAAAGCAGGTATGTCTGCGTCTGTAATTTTGGCGGGTTGCAAACTTTTTTCCGCATACTTATGACTTAAATTCTGTCGTTGCCATCTCTAAAAACTGCTTCCGAAGCGGTTTTGACATCTGCCTGAAACGTGCAAGCAAGCCTTCCACCTGGAGATTGTCGAGCCGGTCTTCCAGTTTTTCTCTCATAAAATTTACCTGCTCCGACTGTTCCATGTCAACATACGCCGGGAGTTTTTCAATGCGGTTCAGCAGGTGCTGACAATCTTCAGCAGTCATTTCCGAGATGCTGCCAGATGAAACTTGGACACCTTTGATCCATTGATTCGCTGCGTCAAGACGTTGCGCCAAAAGTTTTTCCAGCACCTTTTCATAAATTTCCCTGATATCTTCCCAGGGTGGCGGCTCATCTTGGGATTGAAGATTTAAAATTTCTTCAATTCTGTTGGCGACCATGTCTTTCAGTTCTTCGTTCGGAATATTCAGATCATTCCATATTGAAAAATCCCTTTCAAACTGCGCCAACTGGCGGTCCATGCTGGAAAGGTCTTCCAAATCCATCTCCTGACCGGCAAAGATATCCATCAGGATTTTCACTTCAACTTTTGCAGAGCGAACATCCTCCAGGCTTGAAAACGTCCATTCCCAAAGTTTTGTGGCCCGCTTCTTGTGCTGCTTAACCTGATCCTTACAGGATTTTTTAACGTCCGTCACCTTTTCAATTAACTGATCTATGTCAGGAACACCCTTTGCTTTGCGAAGACTCCTGTTCAGTTCGTCACATTTTTTGCTCCAACTGCTCAGTTCGGCGACCCTGGAATGAGACGTTATTCGATGACTGTCAATAAAGGCGCGGGCTTCATCTCCGATATAAGCAAGCTTCTGAAGTTCCTCTATATTGCTGATGATCTTCACCACATGCCTTTCCAGTCGTTTGGATAAATCTCTCAATCCCAACGCTTTCAGGTTTCCGCCGACTTGTTCCAGCCTATGCCTGAAATCACCGATTTGCTGAGGCTTTCTGATCATCTGGTTTGCCTGACTGATCCAAGGATCAAAAAATTGTATGACCGCCTGCTTTACCTCGTCAATCTTTGGTGAAATCAGTTCAAGCTGGTCAGGTGTCCATTGATCTTCCTCCCGACGCATTTTTTCAAGACGAAAATTCAGGTCCTTCCCAACCCGGCTCAGGTTGGCGACATCCTCTTTCTGATATGCCCGGAAATAATATTCATCCTCCTTTTCCAAAAAATTGTTCAAACTTGAAAGTTCCGCTAAAGACCTTTTCGCATCCTCATTCAGCCGGTCAAATCTTTCATGCAGAATTCCTGCTGAAATCGGTATCCGCTTATTCAGAGCGTCTGCCTGCCCCATATAACTGACGCGTCCGGAATGGGTTTCCTCCATATCCCATCTCGCTAACAGATCCTGCCATTCCCGGGTTCCGCTTTCAGAAATATACTGAATACAAGTCGCTTCAAGGGTCTTATGTTTCAGATAGTTTCCTGAGAATGCCTTACCCATCCAAACAGAAGGCGTTGTTTTCTCTCCGTTGAACAGGAATCCGACGGCATCCTTCCGAGGTGCAAGAAAAACGCCGATAATCAGTCCTGCAGACGCTTTATTGCAACCATAAGGCGGCATGATCAGCATGTCAAAAACACTTCCAAGATTAAGCTCGCCTTCATCCTTCAGGGATTGTTCCAAAAATGATATGATTTCAAGCAGCCTGCTGTTTGAAGGCAGCCAACTGATTTCTCCGTCATCTCCCAGAGCACCCCAGCTTCTCCTGAGAACGAGGACGGCCCGATTTTGTGTCTTAGATTTTCTTGACGAAATCCAGTCATCATTCAGGGTTCCCTTAAATAGTTCGACTGTTATTTCCCGAGAATCTTTTGCCGCATTTCCTCTGGCTGTGGAAAACCCGTCAAAAGGGAACGGGACAATTTTAGGATAGGTTTCTTCAAAAAGTCTGAGGGTGATTTTTTTCAGTCTTGCACTCTCAAGTTTGAATGCTTTGGGATAAACATACATTCTGGCCTGAATCATTTTCTCACACAGCAGCTTCAGTTCTTCGGAAAGTTGGACAAAATGATCTTTGATGAAATTCGTATATCGCTGCTTATCTTCATCCGACAGATCATTATTCAATACCCGGTACTCGGACAAAGCCTGTCTGAGTTTTCCCTCCGCATCATGGAGCATGACAATCAGCAAAGGCATTCCTGTATCGCATTCAGCGTTTGCAAGCGCGTTGTTCAGGATTTTTCTGACAGCACGCTGAACTTCCTCAGCCTCGGAATCCGGTGATATATAGCAATAAATCAGTTGGCCCCGGTAAGAATCTGTCCCAACAGCGGTTTTCCAATCCTGGATAGCGTTTTTAACGGCTATTTCAATTCTGCCTATGTGGGTACAATTGACTTGAAAACGCCATTCTACGGATCTGATATCATTCAAAGATGCGAATTCCGGGGCTATTTCCTGCAATTCAGCCCAGTTTTTCATATTAGCTGCAAATATGTCCTCGACTTGTTCGGTTGAAATCTTTGAAGATTTCCTGCGGAGAAAAGCGGTAAAATCGCTGCGGGGCACTGCGTCACCGATGATTTCATATCGCTGAAATCGTTCATTCCATTCCAGCACGCCGTATTCTTTTGTCAGTTCCTGAACAGCGTCCTGTGTTTCCGTCAATGACAGATCGGAGAAAATACTCAGAGCCTGATGCGCCTCCTCCTGATTTTGAATTTTCAACCCGATTTTTACCGCGATAAGAACTGCCAGCAGGGTATGGCGTTCCCCGTCTGAGAGATTGTCTTTGTAACGCTGTTCCGCAGCGATGTATGCATGGGCGGCCGCACCCCGGTAGCCATATTCTTCTGAAGAAATCAGTTCCTCAGTCAGTGTGCCCAGGCACAACTGTGTTGCTGAAACTGTCCAAGGCTTTTTCGTCTCAGGCAGATGGCGGTCATATTCCCTTATCAGTGCTTCTTCAATAAATGAAATAGCGGACCTTTGTTGCAGTTCTTTGCCTGAATCTGACAAACGGCACAAAAACCATGTTGCAAACGGATGAAGGGGCCAGCATCCTTCAACAACAACTTTTCTGAAAATTTCAGCATCCCTCCATACTGCATGGCCGGCCGAATCCGGAAACCACTTTTGAACAGAGGTATGAATATTGTGCCATTCCTGTTCATTGTCAAAAGACAGGAGATAGTCCGAAAGAAACGATTCATCTTTCTTCTGAATCAGATGGGCAAAAAGGGTTTCAAGGTTTGTGGAAAGATGAAATTTCCGGGCGGAATCATAGCGTCCGATGTATCGGTTAATCGCAGGTCGTTTCTCATGGGAGACGCGGGAAAGATAGGCTTTGAGCTCGTACTGAATAAAGCAGAGAAGAAAACAGTGTTCAGAATTGTCCTGAACCCCTTCAAAGAGTTGCTGCAACGCTGCATCTCCGGCAATATGAGGGCGTTCTGCTGCAAATTCGAGATACCGCCCGAATTCATCAAAAAGGATGAGTAACGATTGAAAAGGGCCGTCCTCACCGCAATAGGTTTCACAAACGGTCTGAATCAGTTGTTGGGGTGTCTCCTGCCCCATTGCGCGGATCGGATAGCCATTGGCAATTTCAAAAATTTCATTGACATGACGATATGCCAGATCATCCCGATCCTTTAACTGACGGAGAATATGCTCCGCGGTAATGTCAGGGCTGAATCTGCCTGCAAATTCCTGATGGCGAAGCTCAAAATTGCGCTCGACAAAGGTTTCGGCTATTTTAAACCGGGGGGTGAGTTCTTCCACCGGAGTGGTATCAAGGCCATAAGCTTTTAACTGGCAAAGCACCTGCCGGTTCAGTTCCGATGCCAGATCAAAATCTTTCATGCCGTTAATGGGAAGCATCAGAACAGGGTGTTCCCATGAACGCAGGTTGTCACGGATCTCCCTGCCAAGCTGAACATCTGCCGCTTCAATATTTGAAAGAATGTTATCGGAAACATCACTGCGGGTGTCTGAGAAAAGGGCCGCCAGTGTGAGACCGAGGTGAGATTTCCCGGTTCCCCAGCCTGCAATGGACAGGGCAAACGGATTTTTGTTTTCCGTTTCGGGGTTGAGCGCATTGAGGATTTCTCCGGTAAATCGAACGGTGTCAACAAGCGGAAAAGCGGTCGGACTTTCAATGTCCTCTTCTGAGACACCATGATACTCAGGTCCGTGAAAAACAAAATTGGAGGCAGCCTGATCCCGGCGTTCCGGGTCGGTTTCAAACCATGATATCTGAACAGCGCCGCCAAAAAAAAGATCACGTTTAAAGCTGATAATATCTGATATTTTAGGCATATTTTCTCCTTATTTGGGGGATAGCATATTTAAGCAGCCTGATAGATTACCGGACGGAAACAGAGGGGAGCGTAATCAGCCTGTTTTCTGAAATTACAGTTTCAAGCCTGGCTGCCTGTCTTTCGTCAGTTTTTCCATGCAGGGTTATCATTGGCGATCAGATTGGGCATAGTATTTAGCTTTTATGTCTTTCAGATAATCCCTCAGACATTGAGAGGTGTCAGCAAAACGAGATAACTCGGATAAAATATTTCCATCGGTGAAGTTAAAGCTCACTTTCCGTTTCTCTGGAAAATACTTTGGAGAACGACAACATAAATCATCCTGTATTTTTCGTAAAAATTTGGTCAGAAATGCGATCTCATATTTGCCTCTGAACAGGCATCCTCTGTCTTTACCTGAAAATGTGTTTTCTCTTTCACGAATTTCATTCTCCGTTATATCATTGCCATCAAAACGGCTGTTAAGAGAATCTGTATTATAACGGCTTGTCACATCATCCACTCGAACTGAGAATAACTTGTCAAATTTTATTATATCGTCCAAATTCAGTTTCTCCCGATCTGAAACGCATTTCTGTCTCTCCTTTTCTCTGATGACCATAATCCAGGCATTCAGAGCGGATGCTTTATTATTAATCATTTCTGTTCCTCCTATAAATGCTTATGATCCGGCGGTCACAACGAATGATGAAAGTTTTCCTAACCTAACCCTTAACCCTTTCAAAAAGTTGCTTCCATTATTTTTGCAACCCTAACCGGTTTTGAAATTCATCAGCAAATGCTCCGATTTCACTGACTGTGCCTCCTGCCGCATCTGAAGCAGGTGTCATCCGTGCGAGGGGTATGCCGTGCCGGGGCGCGTCAGGGTAAAGACTCCTGCTTTCTCTGATGTAAGTGTCAAACACAGGCAGGTTCATCTGCTCTGTCTGTCTGACGGATAAACGGGATGCGGAAATCGGGTGTCTGTTGCGAAGCTGAACCATGTTGAAAATGACACCGAGTATCCGGGGGGAGATCACATCCCCGGAATTTTTGTTGTCCGGACGGATATAATCGTTATAATCCTCTGTCAGCTGATTCAGCTGATCAGTCAGATAACTGATTCCGACAGCGGAGAGACAGTCCGGCTTTGCCGGTATCAGCAGATGAGTGCTGGCCACAATGGCTGTTTTGGTGACAATATTGAAGTTGGGCGGGCAGTCAATAAGAATGATGTCATATCTTCCGGATTCTATTTGGTGAATGCCCCGTGCCAGTCTCTGATGAACTTTCAGAAAATTTTTACTGTACTGTTCCAATGAGGCTCCTCCGAGCTCATACGCCAGTTCTGTGTCAATGTTGATCATGTCCAGATGGGAGGCGATCATGTCGAGTCTGCCTCTGTCTTGTAATATCTTTTTTACCCGATTCGGAGAAAATATGAGTTCTGTCATATCATGAACTTTCGGATCCTCAACGGATTCAAACCAGTTTTTAACGGTTCCGGACTTGAAATATTCGGAAGCCCATGTTGCGGGTCTGATGAATGAAAGGGTCAGGTCGGCCTGCGGGTCCAGATCAATCATTAAGACATTGAATCCTCGATAAGCCAGTTCTGTTGAGAGATTGGCGGTTATTGTGGTTTTCCCAACTCCGCCTTTGTAATTTATAACGGAAATAACATACATAAGTTTTCTCCTGTTTCCGGCCCCATCATAAAAGGGAAAAGGGATTTGGCCGAACCTTTCTTCTTTATCAGATTTAAAAATTCAGGCCAGGTCATCATAAAGCACCCGCCAATAAGACTTGGATTCAGCTTTTCGGGTCAGAACCCAGGGACGAATCTGACGATCCACATCTATCGCGCCTTTTTCCTGTAGCATCCCCAGTATTATCTCAGCCTGTCTGTCATTCCAGCCGGCTATCCGCTGCCAAAAGGTTTCCGCTTCAAAATCTGTAAGCGTTACCTGACGGTCTTGAGGAAAATGACGCTCCCAAATCGCCAAAAGAAAAGCCGCATAGCCGTTTGCAAAACCGCCTAATATGGGGGCGGGAACCCTGTGCAATCCTGATTTTTCCCTGACAATAGCCCCTGCTGTTTTGAATGCTTCTTGTTCCGCATACATTCTTACCATCGGGCCGATTAATGAACGGTTATGTTTTCCAAAAATACCGGACAGATAGTCTTCCAGTTGATCTTCTGAAAATTCCATTCCCAGAATATCGCTTGCAGGCCCGAAGGTTAAATGCCAGATTTCCGCTCCTCCGCTTCGACGACAGAGGTGTAAATGGGCAATCCACTGAGAAATCGCCTCGCTTAAATTAGGATCTTCCAGTAACACAGAACGGCCAAAGTCTGTCAGTAACGGACGTTTCTGACCTGATTTCCTGCCTTTTTTAACTTCGATCAATCCCATACCGCGACTGTAACTGATAATCGCAGGAACCTTTCCGCTGGACTGACCGACCGGTATTCCGGTTTCCGCTGAAATTTCCTGGTCTGTCCCCTCGCCTCCGCCTGCGGCAAAACGGAGTAAACTCGTGATATATTTCTTTTCAGGTATGAATGTCTGATGAAATCTGACTGGCAGCCGAATATCTTTTTTTTTACTTTTCTTAGCCATGTTGTTCTATGATTTTATCCTTTGAATTCTCTCTTCAAGTGAGGTGATCTTAATTCGGAATGCCTTATCTTCAAGCTTTCCGGTTTTCGCATTCAAAGAAGAACCCAGTGAATAGCATTCTCCTTTATTAAGGCTTGTCAGACGCCTGATCCAAACATCTGATTTTTCATTTGTTGAGCGCTCCAGAATTTTTCCGTACTCTTGAACTTCTGTGTCAGCAGGTTTGAAAAAAAGCTTATGCGAAGCTTGAAACAGGCGATCTCGTTCTTCTGCTTTCAGGTTGCTGAGGGTTTGGGTAGCCAAAATCAGTGACAGACCGAATTTTCTTCCCTCTGTGAGTATCTTGGCAAGCGGTGCGTCAAGCTGATGATCAAGGTTTTGTATTTCATCAAGAACAATGGGCAGTGGAATATCTTTCCTGCCATTGTCCTTTGCAAAATCATAAAGGTCCCATAAAACAAACTCTGTTGCCATCTGAGATATTTCCCGGGGAACACCTGTCAGCTGCATGATGTTTATACGATGCTCTGTGTCATTATAAAAAATACGCCAACTGCTGACATCTTCTGCTGAGAAAATCCGTGAGCGAACCAGGGGGCCAAGCTTGTTGGCAAGGGTGAAGGCAGCCGTATTCCCCTGGTTTTCCAACTGTTCAAGCAGCATATCAAAATTGAAATTTGAACCATATTTGTCTAATCCGTGTGCAATCGTCTTTGTAAGCACGGCACGCTGCTGCTCGCCGATGCTTGAATATACGGAAGTAAAGACGCTGGTGATGCGTCCCCCGACAGTATAGGCATCTTCCACAATGGGATCAAACCCTTGGATAATTTGCTGCTGTCTGCGAAAGGGGTTGATGGGCAAAGGATCCTGACGAACCAAATGGGTTTTGGGATTTATAGATGATTTGAATTCTGGTTCCAAATGATCTGGCAAAAATCCGTTGGTATAGTCAACGATAACTGAATTCTGCTTTTGAAGTCCGAGTTCAAAAAGGATCGTCTGAATAGCGTAAGTCTTACCTGCTCCGGACTTTCCAAAAATCAGAATATGACGATTGGAGAGTTCGGAATGCCCGAATTCCCAGCAAACTTCACGTTTAGCATTTTCTGTATATCCCAGAAAAACGCTTTCCGGTATTTGCATAATAACTTTCGCTTCTTGTTCAGTATTGTTCGGAGTATCATATTCAGAATTTATATCGTCTGAATTGGAAGCGGATTCAACATCATTTTCTGTATCTTCATTAACTTCCCTGATGCTGCCTGCCTCCTCTTTTTCTGCAATATTAAAAGAGACAGGCTCTTCATCTTTCGGTTCGGCCTTATCGCTCATATTTGCAGGAATAACAACAGATTCATCCTTGCAGCAGATGTTTCTGATAAGCGATTTTCCACAGGAAACAACCGCTATATTCAGATCATGGTCTTGTTCATGAAAATTCCACTCAGTATCACAAACAAATTCATTCTGTTCGGAATCGGTCCAGAACGTAACAGCCATAGCATTCCAGTTAATTTCAAAATAGCCGTTTCCCAGATATTCCAAAGCGGTCGTGACATCGCGCTGATATTTACTGCTGATTACCGCTTTGTTTGCAATCAGACGCTGAAGCTGAGCCCACCAGAATTTTTGGTCAAAACGACTGTCTTTATCTCTTTCGCGGGGCCTGAAAAGTCTGATTAGGTGTCGCAGTCCATTTTCCAACTGAGTCCTCGCTTTTTCCAGATGGACAGTGCTTTTTTTAGCAATTTTGCACTCAATAAGCTGGGCGGTAATTTGAACTTTTCCCTTTTTGTCAAGTAGCGTGATAAGCCGCATCAGATCCGGGCGGTGCCGGTCTTCGCCATCAAACCAGTGCTGGAAAGCATCCAGACCAATGATCTGATCACATAGACAAAGGGATTCGGATTCTGGAGGAGGCAGGCAAATCCGGATTAAGGCATAAGCAATCAGATCCCGCACATATTCATTCGGGCCTGTAGCACGAACTAACGACAGGCCGGCGAGTTCTCTTGACCGATTTACCAGCAAATGAGCTGCTTTTTCAAGTTCATCAGGCTCCCAGGGACCGAAGATTCGGTTAATCTGCTCCTGAATCCGTTTCTTTATATCTGAGATGGAGGACCGTTCAGTTGAAACAGTGTAATTCAGTTCTCCATGTGCGCCGATTCCGGATGAAAAACCGATAATCTCTCTTTTCCATTGGTTTTCATTATCACTCTGCCCCACAAGGCGTTCATCAACAGAGGGGTCAATGCAGACAACCCAGGAGGCTTTCTGATGCAGCAGGTCAACAATATGAATCCAGGGCGTGTAATCTCCGTCACTGATAACAATATGCTGCTGTTCCGCGTAGGTGTTCGGGTGCTTAAAACGCGCACTTAAATCGGAATGCAGGCTTGCAAGCCTGAACTGCCGGTTACTGACAATCCTTGCTCTGTAATATTTTTTTGAAGGATGTTCTTCTGCGCATCGGGGCGTTTCAACAATCGGGAACTTGAGAAGAGAACTCCAGTCCGTTTTATAAGGAGCAGCGGTTTCCACGTCATCTCCGGTTTCTTTGGCAGAAATGAAACGGGACAATATTGCAATGTCTGCCTCAAAATCATCTCCTGACAGAATGTTTGCATAATCATCTCTGCTTCCGATAACACGCTGAGATACTGAAAGCCTGCATTGCTGATAATATCTGAATTTTTCAATTATCTGCAAAGGCTCCCATCGCCTTCGCCATTCCTGAAGCCACCGGGAAATTTCACGGCTTTCGTCAGAATGCATGAACAACGTGATTGAAAAATGATAGGGCGGATAATCCTCGCTATCTTTTGAAACTTCTTTATTCAGTCTTTGTTTAAGGAAAATGTCAATGCCCGCGATGATGGGTTGAATATCTCTTGCATTCAGTACGGCAACAGACAAACCATCGTTTGCATGAGGATGAAGCTTGATGAACTCAAGCAGAATACGTTTTATTTCTTTTGACTCACGGGTTTCGCGAAACAAAACACTGTCTTTAATATTATCATCTTCAGGTGCTTCATAACCCCGGAGCACTTTGGCCGAAAGGGTAGCTCCCGAAATCGGGGGGCTTCCTATTCGATGAATCAGGCCCATTGACGAAATTTGCGTATTCAATGCTTTTCCCGTGTCGCTTATGATCCCGAAAAGCGGATAATTGATGATGGCAAGATCACACACATCGTGCCATTTTTGAAGATTGATCTTTTCTCTGCCTGAATCTTCCAAGGCATGTTTGACAATATCAGTGAAGCCGTGAACAAGAAAGGTCTCACGGTGTCGTAACATCTCCAGCAGGGCAGGGTGTAATCCTGTCACTACTGCCGAATTGACGAACCGATCCCAGTAACAATTCGGAGCGTTTTGCTCACAAGGCAGATCAGTAAGTAAAAATGCCTTGTATAAAAGAGGAGCGAATTCATCGTCACCTGCTTTGCCATAAGCCAAAGGTTCCAAAGCTGATTTCACTTTTTGAAAAAAATTGCTCCAATGCTTTTCAACAGCTTCAAAATATCCATCTTCTGCAAAATGCTGAAGAAAGTCGCCGAATGCAGAAGACAGATCCTTTATTCGGGACCAGGAAGGATTGTGTTTGTTTAAGCCGGGAGCATCCAGAAGATTTATGACTTTTAAATTATTCAGCCCGAGTTTCAGAATACGGGTAGCGTCTTCTTCATCAGGCGCTGAAAATATTTCAGTGTAATAAGGAACAGAAAAAACAGGAAGACAGGGGCCGCCACAGTTTTTAAGTTCATCACGGGCCGCCCGTGCCAGATTCCAGAAGTTTCGATAGGCATGAGTTTCAGGTAATTGCCACTTATATCTTCGGGTGATTCCGAGGTCTTCATCCGCTTCAATTATTACCCGGAATTGAAAATTCGGTATCTTCGTACCTGCTTTTTTTAAAGGAACCTGATTTTCTCTGAGAAGACTGCTCCTTAATTCAATGGTCCCAAGTTCTCCGTCAATATCGCATTCTACCAACAAGTTTTTTTCTAAAAATACATCAATGCCTCCGAGACATCCCTTCAGCAGATCAGAACCATCCTGTTCTTCTTCAGAATCATGGTAAAATATGATCGGTTCCAGTCGTATTTCTTTCAAAGCTCTTGCAGGCTGAATTTTTCTGCATTTTTTTTTGTAATCAATCAATGTACGCCATACGGCTGTTAAGATGGCTTCCAATGGCGGCGCGTTAACATCACGGACAGAAGGTTCTTTTTCACCGTTTTTATCAGATTTTTCTTTAAAGCCTAATATCTTATCTCTGACAACTGCGTAATCAAATTTCAGCAGGCGATTTCGGGATTCCGGGGTGTTTTTTTCAATATACGTTTTCAGACAGGTCATAAGATCGCCAATATCATCAAATGCTTCAGGAATATGGACAACTTCCTCTCCCGCTTCCACCCGCTTTTCAAAAGCCGCTATTTTATTCAATGCCTTTTTTCTGTCACTTTCCTTGAGATAACCCTGATAACTGAAGAATTTAATCGCAGCCTCAACATATTTTGTCTGTTTCATTCTTGGTTTCATGTCTGTCAGAAGCGGCAAATCCCAGTAAGATAATCCTCCATTCAAGGCATCCATCGCATCAAGCCCATCCTGCGCGCCCTTGAAATCTGTTTTTTCCAGAAAATCCGAAACCCGGACCAGATCACCGGCTCCATGTTTATGAAGGACTTTCAGCAAGTCATTAATTTCCTCCAGATGCTCTTTTTCCGGTTCGATCTCATTTTTATGAAGAATTTCTTTTATCCACGGCTTGAAAGAGCGTTTTAAAGAACGGGTCCATAAATCAGATGCATCAATAAAATAGAAATCCTTAAGACTTCCCCGGTCAATGGCCTGCTCGACCCCGATAAGTATGATAATCAGACAATCTTTCCCGGAATTTTTATCCCATTTCAGATTTCGGTAAAAGGTTAAACGGTTTTCCGTGTCTATCCATTCTTTGTCTTGGAATGCTGACAAAAGATTATCGCTTAAACCTGTGTCGGATTGTTTCCAGTTATCCCAAAGTCTGAGTCCGACCTTATATATGAAATCAACCTGCCGCGGGCCTGTCGCCAGGAAATCATTTAGCTGACACCCTGTTTCATATATGATATCCGGCTGAAAGGAAGACAGAAACAGACGCAACTCGCGGCCGTCATTTTGTCCTGTCAGAATGGGGCTGCAAATTTCCTGCAAATGGTTTGTCAGTGTTTTCGCAAAAAGTTTCATAGTGTGCCTCGCACCTCATTTTTACATTTCTTCGCCTTCGCCTTCGCCTTCACCATAAGGATTGTGAACCAGAGAAACTGCATCTGAAAGGGGTATTAAAAAGCTGGTTGCTGTCAATTTTTCTTCAAGCCAATCCTGAACTGATGAATGCAGGTTCAGATTCTGATTTGGGTATGTCCATTGAATCGCACGGTTCAAAAAATTTCCATTGGCTGCCATTCCATAATGTCGGTACAAAATTTCCTGAAAAGATATGAATCTCATCCGATGACCCGGCTGAATAAGAGCTAACACAAAATAGCGGGTCAGAGCGTCATTTAAAACAAAACGCGCTCCCGGGCCTGTCCATGGAGCAATAAAGCCGATTTTTTTGCCCAGTTTCATGAAAAGTTCCTGTCCCTGCTCGTCCCCGGGTTTATAGCTGCCTTTTTTGTCCGGGTCAATCTGATCATTTCTCAAGGCTCCGTGTATCATTTCCTGTATTCGGGCAAGATTGCGCTTTGCCGCTTCTTTTAAAGATTTATCCTCCGTTTCCGGTGAAGTGATAATCCAGGCAAAATCACAGACTCCTCCGAATTGGCGGACATTATGGCTGTCAAGCGTGTTCCAGTATCGGGCGGACTGGGCGCACAGACTTCGGAGTACCTGAAAAATACAGCAGAGTTCCAGCATTTCAATTTTCTTCAAAGGATCAATAATCGCTTCACAGATGTTAGCCAGTTCATAAGCAAAAAGATAGGCTTCTTTCCAGCTCTTTTCCGGACACCAGCCGCATGTTGCCTTACGACCTTCAATTTTTTCCCGCGTCCAGGGGGCTGCATCTTCAATCCATCCTGCCAGGGCATCCAAAGCAGGCGCGGGCGGGCTTTGCAATAAAGCTTTCAGACCTGCTTCAATTCTGATTTGAAAATCCGCGGATGTTCCGGGGGCATATCCGATTCTTTCTTCAAAGTCGGCAATTTCCTGAGAGCGAATCCGACGGAACAGGTTACAAAGCTGTAAATAAAGCACCTCTCCTCCGCGAGCCATGAAGTCGTGTTTTGAAAAGGAAAAGAGTTTTTTTCCCTTGATAGCTTCTTCCCAGGTGAGGTTGGAATTTTTTTTCCCTTCAACCTTACCCCAAATTGTCTCACCCGCGATAAGTCCGGGAGAAACTGGCAAAAATACATGGGTACACCAAGTACGGTCATTGGTGATCCCTTCAAATCCTATCAAAACCTGCTCCAGCAACTCCAAAACCTTATCCGCAGAAATATTTGTCTGAATTCGAGACCTGAGTATGCTTAATATGGTTTTAAACTGTTCTCTGTGGCAATTATGGCGGGTTTCAAGATTTGAGGATCCGAGAAAAGCAAACAGTTTCAGTATCAGCCTTAACGGCGGGAAATATTCCAGAGGTTCATCTTTCCATTTTTCAAGTTCCTCTGAATTCGGAAAGCCTTTCCATTTCTCCGCGTTGTCAACCCCATGAATTTCTTTCCCTGAAATCTTTTTCTTTGAAATAAACAGCAGCATAAATTCAGCAAGATATTCAACTTCGGTCTGACCTTTATAAAATCGCCGTCCGAAAAGCTGAATTGCCGGATTGGCATCTTCGCGTTCTTTATCGGGCATTTTTGGGAATTTTTGAACCGTTGTCATCATACCACCTCTAATGTATTCTCATTCACTACAAATCTTCTGGTTTCAAGCTCACCGTTATTTTTCAGTTCCAGAAGCTCTAAATATTCCGATTTGTAAGATTGAAGCAGCCTTGCTTTGAATCGTTCCAGGCGATCCGAATAGGCTGTATCGAGAGGCTGCCCGACTTCTCCGGTATGCCGCATCATGATGAAATCAAGAAACGGAAGTGCCAAGTGCAGTTTGATTTTTGAAAATGTTTCTTCCAATGTCAGAACATAGCGCTGGGGTTTGAAGGTCTGATAAACAGGCTTTAAATACAGAGTAAAATTTGAGAAAGGAATCCTTTTCAGAAGAATCTGCACACTTTGCCGGAGGTCTTCGTTTTTTCGGTTAAGGGTTATATAAAGCTCGCTTGTATTCATATTTTCCGGCAGATGGAAACCGGTAAACTGTTCCTGCAAGACATGCAGCACTTTTCTCATGAGATCATCTTTACGCAGGAGGCTGAGTTTGTCCGGCACTTTCTGCCAAGTTTCCGATTCTGTCAGCATTTGTGATCCTGAAAAAGATGTGGGAAAATTCTGCAAGTCACCTGAAACTTTACCAAAAATATAAAACATGCGACGAATCTGCTGCCGATATCGTGAACTGTCCGAATTTGCTCCGTATTCTATTCGGAGACCGCTTTCAAAAAGGTTTTCCAGAGATGCGGGGAGTTCAGGAAGCAACCCGGTTTCAATTGTCCACAAACGGCGATCAAGAGTCGGATAGGGTTTGCTTCCAAGTTCAAGAGGCATAATCTGCTCCAATGCTGTGAGTTGTCTGCCTTCATCGTCTTTTGCAACTCCTTTGAAGCCGAAAAAACGATTATGGAAAAGGTAATCGCTGATATCCGGTGGAATCGGCATGGCTGCATGGCTGCATAAGGTTTCATAGTCCAGTCCGGCAGTTAAGGCATAAGACAGATGGGCTGTTATCTGACGCATAGTCAGGCGATTGCCGTATTCATAAAGATGCCGGTATATCCATTTGATACGCTCTGAAGCAATGGGCCTGAATTCCTGAAGTGCGGTGACATTGATATGGATGGGGCATGTTTTACGAAGATCACAGGTGTCGCACACTTCCCAATTGTCTTCGTGGATGAGCTTTTCAAAAAGCTGCATGGCAATGTGTACATTGTCTATCTGGGTCAGATTGATCACCTGAAAGGGTGCGCTGAAATCATTCAGATATTCCGGTTCCTTTTTCTGCAACAGACTGAGCAGATGATTTTCCAATTCCTGTTCATTAATTTCTTTGTGGTGCGCTACGGCTCTAAGCGTTTCAAGCAATGTGCCGGTATTGGAAATAATAAGCCAGCGATTTTCAGACAAATCTTCTGATGAGGCTTCCAAAAACATATTGATCTGATCTTTCTCGGGAAGCTCGCTCATATCTTTTACAATATGGAGTGTGATTCCCTCATCTGCTGAGATTTCCTCTTTCACAGACAGGGCCTGCGGCAGCCGTATGTGCATTGGAATGTTTTTAAATCGCTTATACAATTCCAGTGCAATGGTTGACTTCCCATCCCCGGCATGACCGGTCAAAATTACATGGCTTCCATCTGATGATATGAGTTGTTCTGCAATAAAATCAGTAAGATCAAGGGAAACATGAATGGAACCGAAATATGGATTCAGAGCCTGTGACTCAGCCAGTGCATTTTCATTGCCGGGCGTTGTATTATGAAGCGTATTCAGATAGGCTACAAACTCATTACCGCATGGAAGGTCTTCAGAGGGCTTATGTTGCGGGTCACGTTTAATTCTTTCTTCAGCTTTCTTTTTGTCGTCAGGATGTTCCTGATCAAAAATTTTCTCAAACGCTGTTTTCATCTCTTGGACATCATGAAAACGGTCGGCTTTTAAAGGACGGACGCTTTTCAGAAGCCAGTCTTCCAATGGCTGAGGCAGGTCTGATATGAGATCGCGTGGATTGACAGGATTTGCAGATATGGACGGCAGTGCCTCATAAGGTTTGACAGCAAAAAGATACTCAAAAAGTGTGACCCCCAGTGCGAAAATATCTCCGCTTTCGCAATATTCAAAATCAACTCCTTGTACTAAATCCGGGGCTGTATAAGGGGGAGTGCCCATGTATGCGTCTGTATGGGGCGGGCTGGCTGTTCCGAAATCAATAATGACCGGATATTTTTCTAAAGTTAAAACTATATTTTCCGGCTTGATATCATTATGAAGTAACGGCTCTTCACGATCCTGAGTCCCATGCATCGTTTTAAGAGCTTCCAGGAGACATAACGTGACATGTTTAAATTCTTCCAAATCAGGCTGCTTCTGTTCTTCTATCACCTTTCTTAAACAGGTTCCTTTGATCAGATTAAGCACTAAAAACAACCGGTTGTCGCTCCACTGCCCCGGGGCCTGGCAATGAGCAATATACGGACTCCTGACACTGTCCATAGCGTCCCGTTCCGCATAAATTCTTTCTCTCAGAACCTCGTGGTGAAAAAGTTTGAGAGCAACCTCCCGTTCCGTGGTCTGTTTTGCCCTGTAAACCTGAGCTTCCCGTCCCTTGCCGATTAATTCTTCAATTTGATAAACCCCGTGTGTTTCACCGGGTTCAAGGATTCGGTTCGTTACCGGTATCGCTTTTTCTTCTTCTGTAGTAATACATTGTTCCAAATCTTTAAGAACTTCTTCTGCGGTCTGGGGGCGCTGATGCTGATCCTGCTGAATAAGCGAATATATAATTATTTGTAACAGTTCGGAAACATAACAATTTTTTAGTTCGTCCAATGCTGAGTCACTCAGCACGCCACTATTTTTTTCCAGATCAGCAGAATCTTTAAATGGCAGATGTCTGCAAAGAAGTTCGTAAAATATGACACCGACGCTGAATAAGTCCGCTGTTTCGGAGACATCGGGAGCATGATAAAGTTCCGGTGCCATATAAGGGGAAGGTTTTAATGAATCAGCTTGGGGAAATACAGTTAAACGCTTATCTTCAAGCAGGTAAGACAAATCAAAATTCATTAATTTGGGGATTCCCCTGACCATCAATATGTTTGAAGGCCGAAGGTCCCGGTGGATCACATCTTCTTTGTGTATCACGGAAAGCCCGTTCAGAATTCCCCGTATAATCGAAATTGCATTTTCAACGGAAAATTCTTTTTGCTTTTGTATCACATCAGCAAGTGTGCCTTCCTGTGACCAGTCCGATGCCTCAATGATGAGTCCGTCTTCATGCGGGATATTCCAAACTCTGAGAATATTCGGATGGTCTCCGACTTTTTCGATTGCTTTGAGGCTGTTGAATGATTTGATTCGTTGTTCATGGCGAATTTCAGTTGCAGTCAGAGGATCGGACAGGAAAACACGCAGTCTTTGGTTTTTCTGCAACTGGTTCCCGGATGGACGGACAATCAATTCGATTTTGTCAGGGGTCTGGGTGAGGTTTTCTATTATTTCATAACCGGGAAGATGAAAACCCTTACGAGGTTGCGTTTCCGATTGTTGTCTCAGTTTATCGGCTACTTTCTTTACCTGTCCCGTGTCTAATTTTTTAAGCTCTCGCTTACCGGTTCTGTACCTGTAATGCTTGATCAGCGTTTCAATGTTGGCAAATGTGGGATTATTATCTTCTGTTTTGTATGAATACCCGCCATGAACGTCTGAATCAGGATTGGTCAGCACGACAATGGATTCGACCCACAGCTTCGGAAAGGTGGGGAAAGCCTTTTCATAAAAACTCCGTAACACCTGGCATTTGTATTTGTTGGATTTGTGCGGGTCTTCACGATGATGGTGTTTGTTGACTATCCATTTATACGGACGAATTTCTATTTCACCAAACCAGTGCTTGAGTTCGATAATGGATAGACGGTCCAAAGAGACTACAACAAGGTCGCATTCCAAATACTGATTTGTTGAAGGATCATGAAGAAAATAATTGGGAACGAATTCCACCTGATTGCCGAGAG
>JAOZLU010001081.1 GCA_029934695.1 Desulfobacterales bacterium
ATAATGCCTTTCTTTATCATCTATATTTTATAAATTCAGCATCTTGGCTTGGTCCAGGCCTGTCAGCGCCTTTGGCCTGTCTTCGTTGACAGTTGAAGCAGTTCACATATGTTATCCTTATCATCTCTTCCTGGCCCCCGCTCCGGCTCGACGCTGCCAGAGTCGGACTTGCCTCGCGGCTCGTCCTCCTGAGCCTTGCGGCTCAAGGGGTTCGTTGTCCCCCGGGCTCCCGCACAAATCCGTTACCGGAGATGCACGCCGGGGTAAGAAACTGCCGACAGCACGGCAGGTTGAACTACCGTCTTGCGACGGTATCAACAATTAAATCAGCGACTTTTCACGTCGCACCCGCTTCATCGCAGGGTTATTTTTTCGGAACCGGACTGTTTCACTCACATAGTTTTCAAACCTGGATTCTTCGTTTCAGTAATGTATAAAAATCGCCTCTTTTGGCTATCATCTGAATAAGAATTTTTTCAGATCTCTCATCCGTGATGTAGGCAATTCTGAATTCCTGTTTCGCTATTTTAAAATGATAACAGGATGTTCCCCTCAGGTCTCCTGCCAGATTTTCTCCAATTTCTGGGTCTGACAGAATTCTCGGAATATGCTTGGTTCTTATCTTCTCACGTATTGGAGGATCGATTTTTTTCAGATCCTTTCTGATTTTGGGGTGATATTCAACTTCATACATCGAAAGCCTCTTCCTCAGTCAGATATTTCACTCTGTTCAGTTCCAAATCCTTGTTCCGTTCCAGAAGCTCGGAGCCTTCCTCTGTCAGAAACATATACAGCGTTTCAAGTTCCTGAGTGTTCATGCTGTTAATCATATAGGCAAGCTGTCTTATCGGTATGTCAACCACCATTTCCGGCATAAAACTCTCCTTTTGTTTATTTTTTTCAAAGCTGTATGTATTGCAATCTGCAATACTGCGGATTAACTGATGCCATGCAAACAGGAATCATGGCATCAGTCAGTTATTATTCATTACTCAGTAATTGTCCCTAATATCCCTGACAAGCTGTGAAAGATTATTCCGTCCCCACCTGTGATACCATACAATTCGCTCCCATCGCTCCCGGTCACTTGGTCGACTGCCATACTTCAGATACATAAACCATTCCCTCGGAGTTTTGCTGCTTTTACTTCTGTTACATTTTCTGCATGCAGGAACAGTAGTCGCTCCTCCTCTGCATTTCGGCAAAAAATGCTCTTCTTCAATCAGTTTATGACTCCCGCAATAAACACATAAAGTTCGATTACTGCTGTCAACTATATCCCACAGTTCCAATATGGCTTCAAAAAATCCACTAAGTCTGGACATAACCCCCGCCTTTCATAACTTCAAGCATTATTAAAAAA
>JAOZLU010001082.1 GCA_029934695.1 Desulfobacterales bacterium
GGGATGAAACAGAAATTATTGATCGCTTTGGCCCTGGCCAGGCAGCCGGATATCCTCATCATGGATGAACCGGCCGCCAATCTGGACCCGCAAGGAAGACAGGCATTTTTTCTGCAATTGATACGCTCCATGGAAAAAACGACCATGCTGCTCAGCAGTCACAGAGTTGATGAAATCATTAATCTGATCAATCGAATCGTTGAAATCGATTATGGCCGCGTTGTGCAGGATGAGCAGATTGACCAATCAGCTTTTGCAGATAAAATGCTGGACTGCCAGATAACCCTGACAAAAAATCACGAGGCGGCAATCAGGATGTTAAATGATTGGAATTTTAAGAACAAGAACGGCGGACGTGAGTTTGAAGGTCGTTTTATCGGTGCCGAACGATTAAGGTTTTTTACTTCCATTTCCCATTTTGCCAATCATATTCAGAAATTGAATATCAGTTGAGAATTATTGTTAAGTGAGTTGGTCAGCCTTAAAAGCAAAAAGGAACATCGCCATAGATGATTCAGTTCGAGTGGAATCCTGAAAAAGCAAAACAGAACTATAAAAAACACAAAGTTAATTTTGAAGAAGCGACAACTGTGTTTTATGATCCTTTATCGGCCACTTTTGATGACCCGGATCACTCTGTCAGCGAATTGAGGTTAATCACGGTTGGTTCTTCCTCTCAAGGACGTCTGATTGTAGTTTCGCATACAAAGAAGAAGAAAAATATACGGATTGTCAGTGCACGAACTGCAACCGCGCATGAAAGGAGACGTCATGAAAACTGAAACAGAAAAAGGCTGTGATGAATTACGGGCAGAATACAATTTTGATTACTCAAAGGCTGCTCGAGGGAAATATTACAAGCGGTTAATTGAAGAAGGTGCGAATATAATCGTTCTTGACCCCGATTTGGCGAAATTTTTCAGCGATTCTGCAGCGGTAAATAAAGCGTTGAGATCTCTACTTGACCTGACCAGATTAACACAACGGTTAACCCATACCGGCATTTAACAGCAGGAAGATTGGCTTTGAAGATTGGCTTTAAGGTAGAAAATAATGAATAAGGCATAGTGAAGTGAGTTGCTAAAATGAACACTTTTTTTCAAGTAACACTGGCGGATTTTCGAGAGTCTGTACGTGCCAAATGGTTTCTCATTTACAGCCTGGTATTTGGCGGCGCGGTTATTCTGCTGTTTGTGCTGGGTATTACCGAATCAAGAGTGATGGGATTTACAGGACTGAGCAGATTGCTGATCACTTATATTCAGCTCTGCGTTGCGATTCTGCCGATCCTGATTTTGATTTCAACAGTTCGGAGCGTTGTGGGAGACAGGGAATCAAATATTCTTGAGTATTTCCTTTCCA
>JAOZLU010000533.1 GCA_029934695.1 Desulfobacterales bacterium
TCCCGTCCTGAAGTTCCGACACCAAATGTTGCGGACGGGATTGCAAATCCCGTCCGGCCTGAATCTTTTTTGTATGCTTTAAGCAACATCCGACATCAATTTTTGACAGATTGTTCAATACTGTCAGGCTTTTTCCCTTTTCTGCAACCAAATATGATATAGATGACAAATCCGACAAAAGGTATCCAGGCAATAAATCCCCAGAGGGCTTTTTTTTCTATCGAACCGAAATCTTTACGCGCGACATCTATAATGGCCCAGAAGGTCATCAGGAAAAAACATAACCCCCCGCCCACAACAAGAGTTACCGCATCCATAATTTATCCTTTCAGAAGTTCAGCGATCTTTAAAATTGTGTTCACATAATATTTGCTGTGATTATAGCGATAAACAACATTATAGCTCTCTTTGCCGGCTATTCCGGGATACCAGCCATAATGGCTCAGATAGCTCGCGACGCTCATAATGGCATCCGCGTGGGTAAAAAGATCAACATGCCCGTCTTTGTCCCCGTCTTTTGCAAGGGGGAGGATGTTGCTGGGCATGAACTGGCAGATTCCCATGGCCCCTGCATAAGATCCGTAAATACTTGAAGGTGTTATCTTTTCCCTGTTCGTGTATTTCAGAAACGCCTTCAGTTCCTTGTACGCCCAGCCGGATTTCTTTTCAGCCTTTGCTTCAAACTCCTGCCTTGACAGCCGGGTTGAACCTGAAACTTTTTTCCACAGCATATTCCTGATATCTGTATCCGCCAGGGAGGCCATCGTTGAAAGGATGTTGAACACAGAGCTTTTTCCCGTATATGTCCCGAGTCTGGTCTCAACCAGAAGGATCGCAGTGATGATTCTTCCGTTCACACCATAAGTCTTTTCTGCTTCTGCAAGCTTGGTTTTATGCTTCTTCATATATATTCTGGCCCTTTCAAGAGGCCCTTTTTTGAGAAACTGACCATAATTCAGCTTGCCTTCATTATGCATGAAATATCGGGAAACCCCTTTGGTTTCAAAATCTGCCTGTGGTGCATTGTAAAATGCTTTGATCTCCTTTTCGTCAAACCCGTCGCTGACCAGCCTTTTCTGAAGGGATTCAAAATAAGTGACCTTGTTATCCGCATGAGCTGCGGTGTGAACATAAGAACAGGAATAAAAAAACAATACAGACACAAGGAAAACAATGGGTTTGACCCAGAACTTTCTGTAAGATAACATATTCAATATACTCCTTTTTATTATGATTAAAATAAAAATGCCCTGAATTCCCAAAAAATTTGAATTTGCTTATGAATTATTTATTTCATAAAGCAGGGGGGAAAGTCAATGGGGTGAAAGAAGTATTTGTTAATGAAAGGTTGAAAGTGAAAAATTGAAAGCTGGGACTTTCCACTTTTAACTTTCCATTTTTAACTTTCCATTTTTAACTTTTTACTTTCTTTTGATGGCATGTTAATAAGGATGAAATCTGAAGGATGAGGGATGAAGGATGAAAAAAATTTCAAAAACGGCCTTTGTGTGTCAGTCATGTGGCTATCAGACCCCCGGGTGGCTGGGAAAATGCCCAGATTGCGGGCGATGGGACACCCTTGTGGAAGAGCGGTTCAGAAAAGCCCCGATACAGAAGTCTTCAGGAGTTGCACGGGGCATGTCCGATTTCAAGAGCAAGCCTGTACCCATTGATTCCATTGAACTTGATCCTGAAGAGCGCATTACCACCGGTATCGGAGAATTTGACCGGGTTCTGGGGGGCGGCATTGTTCCCGGGACCCTTATCCTGATCGGAGGGGATCCGGGTATCGGCAAATCCACGCTCATGCTCCAGGCACTTTACGGTCTCGGAAAGGAAGGGCATACAGTCCTTTATGTTTCAGGGGAAGAATCCGCTCGGCAGATACGGCTGAGAAGCAACCGCCTGGAGACTGTGTCCCCGAACATGCTGGTGGTGTCAGAAGTGGACATGGAACATATTTTGTCCATGGTTGAAACTGTGAAACCGGGCGTTTTGGTGATTGATTCCATACAGACCATGTTCAACAGTGATCTCTCGTCTGCTCCCGGAAGTGTGAGCCAGGTACGAGAGTCTGCCATGCGCCTGATGCTGATGGCAAAAAGAACAAACATCCCCACATTTCTGGTGGGGCATGTCACAAAAGAAGGGGCCATTGCCGGACCAAGGCTTTTGGAACACATGGTGGATACTGTCCTTTATTTTGAGGGAGACCGGAGCCATGTGTTCAGGGTGCTTCGGGCGGTAAAGAACCGGTTCGGATCAACCAATGAGATCGGCGTGTTTGAAATGAAGGAAAAAGGGCTGGAGGAAGTGGTCAACCCGTCAGCTGTATTTCTTTCGGAGCGGCCTTCAAACGCCCCGGGATCTGTGGTGACCGCGAGCATGGAAGGCACAAGGCCGATTCTGATAGAACTTCAGGCCCTTGCCAGCAGCACAAATTTCGGGACACCCCGCAGAACCATTCTGGGACTTGACCATAACCGGGTCGCGTTACTTGCCGCGGTAATGGAAAAAAAACTGGGGTTGCATCTGATGGGCCACGATATTTTTATGAATGTCGCGGGAGGAGTGAAGGTGGATGAACCCGCAGTGGATATGGGAATTGTCGCGGCCATTGCATCCAGTTTTTTGGACAGGCCGATTCCGGACAACAATGTCATTCTGGGGGAAGTCGGGCTGACAGGCGAAGTAAGGGCCATCTCCCACGTTGAAATCAGGGTTGTCGAAGTAAAAAAAATGGGCTTTACAAAATGTTTTATTCCAAGCAGCAATCTGAAACGGATGATAGGGGCAGAGGACATTGAAATTGTCGGGATAAAAACAGTTTCGGAGGCAATCGAGGAATTATTTTAATGGGCTAAAACAATTTTGCAAATTTTTCTGAACGCTCTTTAAAGCCCGTTTTAAAAAAAATGTACATTCCGGTATTCAGGCATTGAGAGATTAAGACAAATGGCAACTTCAAAAAAAAATCGGTGGGAAGATCATTATTCCCGTAAGGCTAAAAAGGAAAAATTTCCTGCAAGGTCTGTTTATAAGCTTCAGGAAATACAGCGCAAAAACAGGCTGATAAAAAAGAGGGACAAGGTGCTTGATCTGGGGTGTTCTCCTGGATCATGGCTTCTTTATGCGGCAGAACTGACAGGGGAAAGAGGGCGGGTGGTGGGAATAGACTTGGAACCTGTTTCCGTAAGCATGCCGCCTCATGTAAGAACATACATAGCTGATATCTTTGACATGGATGATGAGCTTCGGACTTCTGTTGGAAGAGGTTTCAACGTGGTGATCAGTGACATGGCCCCGTCCACAACAGGCAATAAGCATGTTGACAGTGCGAGGTCATTTAATCTTTGCCAGGCATCACTTTCCATTGCCCAGAATGTGCTGATACCCGGAGGGGGGTTTGTCTGCAAAATTTTCCAGGGAGAAGATTTCCAGAATTTTCTGGATTTGCTAAAAGCATGTTTCAAAAAGCATAAGATTTTTAAACCGCAAAGTTGCCGAAAGGCGAGTAAAGAGATTTATATTATAGGAATTGACAAATTGGGGGATTGAGTTGTTTCGGATTTGTCAATCCGAAACGAGCGCAGCCTGGACCCAGAAACGAGCGGGGGCTTGGATCCAAATTGCAAAATTCCCAAATCATAAAAATTAGGAGGATATATGTCAGGACATAGCAAATGGTCAACTATAAAGCATAAAAAAGGGGCAGCAGATGCCAAACGGGGCAAGGTTTTTACGAAACTGATCAAGGAGATTACGGTTGCGGCACGGATGGGCGGCGGGGGTGACCCGAATTCAAACCCGAGGTTGCGAACTGCTGTCCTGGCAGCAAAGGCCGAAAATATGCCCAAAGACAATATTGAAAGGGCTATTAAAAAGGGAACGGGTGAGCTTGAGGGCGTTAATTACGAGGAAAGCGTTTATGAAGGGTATGGCCCCGGGGGTGCTGCGGTTCTGATTGAATCTCTTACGGATAATAAAAACCGGGCGGTTGCGGATATTCGCCATATTTTCAACAAAAGAGGGGGGAATCTCGGAGAAAACGGGTGTGTTGGCTGGATGTTTGATAAGAAGGGCTATATCAATATCGAAAAGAAAACAGCGGATGAAGAAACTCTCATGGAAACTGCGCTTGATGCTGGTGCGGAAGATGTCCGGGAAGACGAGGATAATTTTGAAGTCATCACCGCGCCCGAAGATTTCGAGGCTGTCAGGGAAGCCATTGACAAGGCGTCCATCCCTTATCTTGAAGCTGAAATCACCATGCTTCCCCAGACCACCGCAAATCTCCAGGGAAAAGAGGCGGAGCAGATGATCCGGCTGATGGAGGCCCTTGATGATTGTGAAGATGTTCAAAAGGTTTACACTAATGCGGATATTCCTGATGATATTATGAATAAAGCATAGTGGCGGATGTCTGGCAATTCAATTTTTCTTTTTTTCTTAAAGCCTTTTTTCCTGATTATAACGGATTTAGGGGAGGCCTGTAAAGCCCCGTAGGGGCGGCATATTTGTAGCTCTGAACAGGATTCTCCCCGATGTCCGACAGTTGCCGTCATATGACAAACTCAGGCTGATTCGGATTCTGGCTGAGGAACTTGAAAGCAGTGAGAATATTTTCCCGTTCGAACAGGGCAGAACATACTCTCTGCCAACCCCGTATGACACATTCGGAGCGGGGGAAATACTGATGAAAGCCCTGAAAACATCGGACACGGAACAGTTTGTCTTTTTCGATGTGCCGGACGGGGTTTGCAACCCGTCCGCAATGTTTTG
>JAOZLU010000534.1 GCA_029934695.1 Desulfobacterales bacterium
CTGAGTTTTTGGAACGGTTTTGTAACATTTTTCCCAATGTCGAGCCCCAGTTCCGATGCTTTTTGGTAAATGGTGTCTATACCGGATTTCCGGGAGATGCTGGCTGAAAATTTTACCAGCTCCCCCACATTCATCTGAATCGGAGGTGGAAGTTGGGGTACAAATCCGATTCTGTCTAAAATCTCCACCCTGTGAAGACGAGGGTTTTTATCGAAAACAGTCAGTTCCCCATTAAAAAGATATTGACCCAGAATAATGCGGATCAATGTTGTTTTGCCGGCACCGTTTTGTCCGATCAAAGCAATGCGGTCCCCTTTTCTGACTGTTAAACTGATGTTGTCAAGAACCGATATTTTGCCGAATTTTTTGGTCAGACCTTTTATCTTAATCATTGCCTTAGGAAATATCTGTTATAATTAGCTTTCTTATTTAGTGCTTCCTCAATCTCTTTTTCTTCCTCCTCATCATCCTCGTCCTCGTCATCGTCATCATCCGAAGCAAATCTGGCCGGCATCCCGCCATCTCCTTCATCCTTTTCAATATCAATTACCGGGGGCTCATAGCTGAGATTTGCTTTTGAAAACAAGACAGAAGCATTTGGAGAAAAAACCGGTTTCCTGTCGGTCAATAATCGTTTGGGTTCCGAGATGGGAGCCAGTTTCGCCAGCAGGTTGAGGACACTGATAACCGGGGAACCATAAAACATAAGCATCCAGTCATTATTCATCCAAAGCGTGTCAAGATAGATATCGTGGTTATAAACAAAATCTCCGTATCCGTCTTTATTCCGATCAAACCCCTCATAATCACTATAATAATTTCCTTCCCAGAGATTTTCAGTAGCAACGCCATTGCCGCGGACTCTCACAGTTTCGAGGTTGTCGATAAACGCATTGCCCTTTAAAATATTTCGCGCAAGGGTTGAGTTAAAATCAGCGCCGATTATGTTATGTGCGACTATATTTGCTTTTAAAAAATTGTACCTGTCTGGTTGGAAAGGAGAAAGATCAAAGAAAAACCCGGCCGTGCAATAGACGATCTTGTTGTTACGAATCGTCATATTGTCAACTTCCTTCAGGCCGATCCCCACACCGGTGCCTCCCAGTGAGTATTTAACCACATTTTGTTCAACAGTGATGTCCCTGCTATACATCAAAAAAATCCCCACTGTATTATGATGATAGCTGTTTTTTCTCACTATATTGCCGCCTGAGTACATAAAATGAAGGGAGTAACGGTTGTTCCAACCCTCATTTTCTTCTATTATATTATCATTGGAGTACCAGATGACCATATCCCTTGAGTCGTGGATTCTGTTTTGACGGAAAGTATTACGGTGGCTGGCCCAGATGCGAACACCATCACCCCTCAGCCCAAGAGTGACATTTTTGGAAGAAATCTCATTACCGATGATCATGTTCTCGTGGGCTTCCTGAAGATCAATCCCGAACAGAGTATTACCGATTTGATTGTTGCATATCTGATTTCGAGAAGAGCGAACCAGGATGCCGGCATCCACACGATCATGGCTATTGCCTGAATTGGTGATGATCATGTTCTTAACCACAACACAGTCGGCTTTGATCAGCAACACAGATGCTTTTCCCTGACCGTCAATCGTAACCTGACCTTTACCGTCCAGAATAACCGCTTTTTCCACAACAACCGGCCCTGTATAACGGCCGGGTTCGAGCGGCACAACACCGCCTTCCGGTGTTTCTTCAATCAGCGTTTGAAGTGTGGCAACCGGCCCGGCCATTACTTGAGTAACAGTAAGGCAAATGATCAGAAGTAAGAGAATCGGAATATTTTCAGACATTTTTTGAAATAAAATAAGGGCCGGGTTTCAGTAATCAACAGAAACGCCTGACATCTGACAAGCGTTTCTTATTCGTGTGATTCGTGGTTTTTATTTTTAATTTGCCGAAGCCGCATCTTTTAGAGCTTTTCGTCGGATCAAAACAGACAATATCAGCAGAATAAAAACCCCTATCAGAAAATAAAAACCAACAGCGGGATAGGAATGGGTCGTAAACTGGGCGACTTTCCCATTACCAAAGACCGTTGGCATAAAGGGTTTTATCTTAAACGCTCCCCAAGGTTGCAGATTATGCCCGAACCAGTACAGCCACTTACTGTAAAACGCCAGATAGAACCAGGGAAGAAAGGCAGGAACGATCCCGAGCATCTGCCAGCCCGGGCCTTTGTAAAACAGATAGGCGATCAGCATGACAAAAAAGATGAGATAAACAAAAGGTATGATCTGACGGAGGGTTATGGCCCCGACTTCCATGGGATGCATTCCGATATAATGGTTTATGGTGTTCATTTCATTTACTTTGCCGCTCCAGTCAGTTAAATTGAAAAAAACAGGAATTCCGTCGGGAAAAGCGACTTTCGGATATTGGGGAGCTTCCAGGGACACCTTCCAGATCGGCATGGTTTTATATCCGATCAGATATGCATAAAAACCGGTGGGATGATATTCCCATATCCTTTCTCCCATCAGGAGTTTCAAAGATGCAAGAGGAGGTGCGTGGGATTCAGTGCCTTCAGGTATCAGAAAAGCAAATGGTTGAAAAGACGTGTTTTCCTCAATTTCGTCCTCTTCATCCATTGCCACAGGATCACGGTATTGAAACACCGGCTTCAGGGTGTAAGTTCCCAAAAGCAACATCATGGCAAGTAATGCCAGAATATTGCTGAGTCTTATTCTTTTTTTGATGTTGTCATTCATTTTTTGTTCTCTTTAAGTAATTGTTTGTTAAGTTCCCGGCCAAAAATTTTCCGGGTTTTTTTTCTGCTTTCACAAACAGCGGATGAACACGGATGTGTCCGCGGCAGACAGGCTTCTGCGTTCATCTGCAGTTCCTCGTATGCAAATTCCTGAAAATATATGGCCAGGTACTTATCATTTCATAAATGCAGGTTTATCATCATCCTCTTCTTCCTCATCGTCTCCCCACCCCGCTTCATCCTCACCACCAACTTCCTGCCAATCCCCCTCTTGCATTTTGAAACGACCGGCATAATCAACCACACTTTTCATATCAATAAAAGAAAACCCTTTGATCTGTTTGACCATATCGGGATTGGCATTTCTCCTTTTCCCTATCTGAATCCAGCTGAATTGCCTGAGCAAATAGAGATAGGTCTGGCCCGCTATGACCGGGTAATATGCTGCTTCCGTTGCCGGCTTATCGTCAGCCTTCTGGCCCTCTATGACCGGCATAGTTTCTTGAAAGTTGCCTTGACCATGATCGCGATGGCACTTGACACAATTTTTTTCGTATAGTGTTTTGCCTAAAGCCAAGTCGGTTTCCCAATGCGCATTTTTAAGTATCACGGCCTCATGTTTTTTGAATTCCTCAGCACCGATGGTATTGTTTAACGCCTCAAGGAATTCCTTTTTGCTTTTAAATTCCTTTTCTTCAATGGTTTTCAGTTTCTTGAAATTTGCATTGCCCACTTTTTGTTCAATCTTGTCAAGGGATATGGGCCACACCTCTTTCCGGAGGTTGGATAACATCCAGTCTGGCCCCCCAGGTCCAATCCTTGGATTCGGATTCATTTTCAATGTTTGAATATAGGAGCAGACATCAACAATATCCTGAGCACCTTCTATTTGCATGGCAAAAGGATACATGGTTGGATTGTCCCGGTTTTTAGCCCTGATATCGGATATCTGCTTAATCATAACCGTGGTATGCTGGCCGGCGAGTTGCGGAAAAACTCCGAGGGGGTCACCCCAGCCGGTGGGGAAATGGCAGGCGGCGCAAACCGTATAAATTTCTTCACCTTCCTCAACATCTCCTACAAGCTTCAATGCTTCCAAAGCTTCTTTGGCGGTGGCTTTCCACTTACCACCGGGAGGAGGCTTGGCAAGCGCGGCTGCCTTTGCAGCCGCTGCTTTCCTCATCTCCTCGGCACTCATGGGTTTATCTCCCTCGACGGCGTAAATTGAAGGAACGCCCAGAAAAAACGTCAGAGTGAAAATGAGTAAGGCCAGATTTAATTTCATCAGAAAATTATGCTTCAAAACTTGTACCTCCTTTTTAAATATTTTTACGGAACCATCATTCCTTAACATCAGAAAGATATTCGGCAATGCTCCTGAAGTCATCATCTGTAATTTTGTTATTATCAATGAAAGACTTTATACCTCTCATTGCCTCTGAGTTGCCGTTTGTCCTTTTACCTTCAAGTATGTCTTTCATCTGACGAAAAAGATATATTTTTTTGTTTCCGGCATGCCTGGGATAATCTTCAAATCCGAGGATAAGATCTCCTTTGCGGTAATAAACCCTTCCCGCAATTTTAATGATGATCTCTTTGTATTTATCGGTTTGGATTTCTCCTATGTTCTCTTCAATGGCTTTGATGAATTTCCCTTCATCCTTGAATTTTTTTTTGTACAAGGGCCTTAACTGTTTGGTTATATCAGCAGGGACACCCTCTTTTTTCATTTTTCTGTACATTTTTTTCTTTTTAAGCGAGTACTTGGCCTTGTCTTCAGTGCGGATCATTCCTTTGCCTTGAGGGCCGTGACAGGTATGGCAGGTCAGTTTTTCATATAACAGGGCCCCATCTGCTGCGAAAACAACCGATGCCGGCAAAAATCCTGCGAGCAATAAAAGAGCTGACACTGAAAGAAGAAATGTTTTCATGACTCACCTCGTGTTTAATACCTTAAAAATGGATACTTGATGCTGGATACTTGATATCGTATATTTGATCGGAGCATCAAACATCAAGCATCAAGCATCAAGCATCAA
>JAOZLU010000535.1 GCA_029934695.1 Desulfobacterales bacterium
GGAGAAGGGAACGCCATAAGCAGCAGATCGGAAATGGCTGAACAGAGTGATGTAAAACAATTTTGCAAATTGTTTTTTGGGCTCTCAAATCTTTTTCTTTGAATCTGTATCGCCAGATGTTGATATGAGATTATGCTGACAGTCCTCAAAAGCAAATATCACAACAGACCAAACTCTGACGGTTTATATTGAAATACAGAGGTTTATATGGATTCAGGCATTATTTTAAGATGTGCTGCATCTTTTGTTGCAGGGGCAGCATGTCAGTATGTGGTATCATCCCTTATTTGGCCGAACAGGCATAAAACTTACACATGGTGGTTTTCCCTCAGAAATCACAGAAAATTGGGCGAGCCATGCAAGAGCGATATTGTGCTTGACCGGGATGGCTACAGTTTGGGTTTCAGCAAAAAACGGAAGTGTGCGTTATGGGTTTCATATATTATCTCAAAGGGATCAGTCGGTGTTGATGTTGACAGGGGGATACGTTTCTATGCTGACCCTGATGTCCCTGAAGAATGCAGGGTGAGGCCCGAAAACTTCACAAATTCAGGATATGACAAAGGCCATCTCGCACCAAGTGCGACCATTGATTTCAGCGTAAAAAGCAACTCTCAGACCTTTGCAATGACAAATATTGCACTTCAGCACCCCAAACTGAACCGTCAGGCATGGGGAAATCTGGAGGGCATTATCCGGGGCTGGACCCATACCAAAGGCAAACTGGCGGTTGTGACCGGTCCTTTGTACGGGATGCGTTCCAAACGGGTAAATAATATCCCTGTCCCCAGAAATTTCTATAAAGTCGTGTATTCATTCAAGCACAACGCTTATATAGGATTTATCCTTCCCAACACTGATATTAAAGCGGGTGAATTGTGGAAGTATGCCATGCCGGTTCTGGAAGTGGAAAAAGAAACCGGGTATAAGTTTTTCAGCAAGTTGAAGAAAAAAAAACAGCGGGCGAAGAAGGCATCAGATTTGTCCTGGTGGAAGGACAACTGAAAGATTCTTGGTAATACTTATATTTGATTGAAATAATTTTGAGAACAGGTTCATCCGGTCTTAGCCTCCGGTGTACTGTCCGGGTTCTCTGATCTCAACAATCCGATGTCAAACAATGGATACAGGCTGCGAGTCTCAGACTTGCAGACCGAAACCCGGAACGTCCGGCTATTTGAATATTTCTTTTATCTCTTCAGAATTTCTGGCATAAAGTTTGAAGAATGCATCGGCGCACTCCGGACAATATGTTTTGCCTCTGTTTTTTGTTATCTCCCCAATCGCCTTTTCGACATCCAAAGCGGGTCGGTAGGGTCTGTGGGAGGACATGGCTTCGACAACATCGGCAATGGCGATGATTTTTGATTCCAAAAGGATATCCTCACTAACCAGCCCGAGGGGATAGCCTGATCCGTCAAGGCGTTCATGGTGCTGATAGACAATATCAGCGATGGGGAATGGAAAATTGATGTTGATCAGGATATCATATCCCATAAAAGAATGCTTTTTTATCACTTCCATTTCTTCATATTCCAGGCGGGTAGGCTTGGACAGAAACTCTGCCGGCACATAAATTTTCCCGATATCGTGCAGCAGGCTTGCGATACTTATGGCTTCAATTTTTTCCGAGGGTAGCCCCATTTCTTTTGCAATAGACAAAGCCAGAATCCCTACCCGTTTCTGGTGGCCTGCTGTATATGGATCCCGTTTGTCGGTCATGACAGACAGCGCTTTCACCGTTTCCTGCAAGTTGGCCCTGAGTTGATTATTGGTTTTTTCCAAAGCAAGCGTTCTCTCCCGGACTTTTTCTTCAAGAACTTTCCTGTAATTCTCATTTTCCCGAATGAGGCTGGCCTTTTCCAAGGCTTTGTTCAGGACATGCTCTAAAACAGCCAAATCCTGAATGGGCTTGGTCAGATAGTCCCAGGCACCTCTCCGTATTGCTTCGATAACATCCTGAATGACCCCTGTCCCGGAAATGACAATAACCGGGGTTTCAGGCGACACTTCCTTCACCTTGGACAAAACCTCAAATCCGTCAACTTCGGGCATCATCAGATCCACAAGAATGATATCGGGCTTTGTCTTATAAAACATCTTAAGCCCTGTCTTTCCATCTTCAGCCTTAAAAACATTGTACCCGGAGTCTTCCAGATAATCGCCGATTGTCCAGCGAATCATTTCTTCATCATCAATGCAAAGCACTGATATTCCTTTATCATTCATAACTTATTCCTTTCAGTGAACTTCCCGCTTCCTGATTCTCTCATTTCTCTGATTGTCTGGCTTAACACTCCCATGTCCCGCAGCGGCTTTAACAGAACCTGTTTTTCTGTTATTCCCAGTTGCCTGAGTTCTCTCGGCAGGGAATAAAAAGTCGAGCCGGTGTAAATGACAATGTTTAAATGCGTCTGCATCTTTTTTGCTTTTTTGATGAATGTATTTCCGTCAATTCCGGGTAATCGCATATCAACGATGGCAACGTCAAAATCCTCCTTCTCCAGTATCTCAAGGCCAGCCTCACCGCTATCAGCCGATTTCGCTTCAAACCCCTCATCTTCAAGGAAATCCTCCAAATTGACACGGACAATTTCTTCATCTTCCACTATGAGAATTTTGATTATTTCCTGTGGGATCATTCGTCTCTCCGTTTCATTAAGGTAAGCGGATGATAAATTCAGATGACGGGGCATGCAACTTAACTGTCAACTTTCTTCTTCAACAATAATTTGCGCTGTCTTTCTGTCGTTCCAACGATTCCACTGCAGCCGGAACGCAATCTGATGAAAATAATCCTTCTTATGCATGTCCGTATCAATGTTGAATTGAATGGCGTTTATGATTCTGCCTCTGCCGGAAGTCTGTTTTAAACGCATCCGCCTGTGGTTCCGGCCGATAATTTTTGAAAACACCACCTTAATATTTCCGGATATAAAAAGTGGTTTCGGGTTCCCAGCACCATAAGGCTCCAGAGTTTCCAACTCATCAATAAGGTCATCTGAAATTTTGTCAAAATCAAGTTCATAGTCAACGATAATGGTTTGCAGAAAATTATCCGGCGTGGTCATTGTCCGGACTGTGTTTTCAAAATTTTTTTGAAATGTGGCAATATTATCAGCCCTGATTGTCAGCCCTGCGGCCATTGAATGCCCTCCGAAAAATTCAAGATCATCCGCGCACGCCACAAGCCCCGCGTGAATATCAACCCCCTGTATGCTCCTGCCGGAACCTTTTCCGATGCCATTTTTTGTGGCGATCAGCACTGTCGGCCGGAAATATTTTTCCACGACCTTGGAAGCAACGATGCCAAGAACCCCTTCATGCCACCCGGAGCTGGATAACACCAGGGTACTTTGTCGGAGCATATCCGGATGGTGTTTCAGATCGTCAATGATTTCCTCAAACATCTTTTTTTCGATGCTCTGCCGTTCCTGATTCAGATGGTTGAGTGACCGGGCAATGCTGGCTGCTGTCTCAGGATCATCCGTTGTCAGGAGTTTGACAGCTTTTTTGGCATGATCCATCCTGCCGGCCGCGTTTAAACGGGGTGCCAGCCTGAACGCTATGTCGCCGGAATCCACAGCGTTATTGCTGATGCCGCATGCTTTGATCAAAGCGCTTATCCCGGGCCGGCCCCCTTCTTTGATAATCTCAAGCCCTGTTTTTGAAAACATCCGGTTTTCCCCCACGAGCGGGACCACGTCAGCAACGGTTCCCAGGGCCACAAGATCACAGAAATTTTTCAGGTTCGGCTCCGGCCGGTCCTGCCAGAAATTCAGGTCACGCAGATATTTCCGCAGGCAGATCAGAAGGCAGAAGGCCACCCCCACGCCGGCAAGATTGTCAAATCCGGCAGTGCAATCCTGGCGTTTCGGATTGACAACTGCTGTTGCCGGAGGCATTTCATCGGGTATGTTGTGATGGTCGGTGATGATAACGTCTGTACCGGAATCCTGGGCCAATCTGACTGCATCATGGCTTCCGGATCCGCAGTCAACGGTGATGATAAGACCGATCCTGTTTGGCAGCGCGTAATCAGAGATGTGGCTGGTCTGCAGGCTGTACCCTTCTTTTATCCGATGGGGAATATAAAAAGATACGTCGGCGCCGGCATACTGCAGAAATTCCAGAAGGATGACTGTGGCAGTAATGCCGTCAACATCATAATCACCTAAGATCAGTATCTTTTCATGATTTATGATGGCAGAATGGATACGACGTACCGCCACATCCATATCTTTTATGGAAAACGGGGGGCGTAAGTTGTTCAGTGAATTGCTGAGGAAACGTGACGCGTCCGCATGGGAAAGAATATTACGATTCACCAGGACGGTTGCCAGGACAGGGCTGCATTTCAGAATATTGCAGATTTTTGTTACCGAGTTTTTATCCGGTTGCAGGATTTTCCAGTTTTTATTCATAGACATTTCATACCTCATAAGAAGGTTTTGGACAATATTAAATTTACAGAAAATGTCTGTCGCTCCGGAGTGCCAAACTGCAGGTCTGGGACTCTGCGGTTATCTGCGGTTCCTCATATGCAAATATCTGGAAATATATGGCCAGGCACTTAGGCGATTTTTAAAAAAGAACATCCCACTACCACTAAGATGTAGGGTGGGTGGAGCGTAGCGCAACCCACCAGACACTGAGATGCAGGGTGGGTGGAGCGTAGCGCAACCCACCAGACTAAGATGCAGGGTGGGTGGAGCGTAGCGCAACCCACCAGACTGAGATGCAGGGTGGGCGGAGCGCAGCGCAACTCACCA
>JAOZLU010001083.1 GCA_029934695.1 Desulfobacterales bacterium
GACCAGCAATATCTCTGATCCCTTTTTTTAAAGGCCGGACACACCCTGAAATTGTCAGAGTGCATGTTAGCCAACTCTCCGTCTGGCTTAAAATCAGGGAGCATTCCCCCGATAGATTTCATCAAAAAGCTCCTCCGCCGTCGAAATATTACTGTTCCGTTTTATGGCATCCGTGATCATCTCCTTGGCATCCGGCATCTTATGTCCCAGTTGGGAAACCAGCACATCCAGCACCTGCTCTGAAAATTTCTCCACAGATCCGTTTTCTTTTTGCATCGGACTTTGCAACAAAGCGAATTTGGCCATCTTGCCGCTCAGGGTGGCGATAATTTTTTGGGCGGTTCTGTTCCCCACGCCTTTTAATTGTCCAAGCTTTCCCGCATCTTTTGATTCTATGGCATCTGCGATATCGCTGATAGGTATATTCATGGCTTTGACCGCCTTGAGCGGACCAATGGCCTCAACAGAAATAAAATGCTGAAAAAATTCTTTTTCGATTTCAGAGTTAAAACCGATCAGCACCGGCTTGGGTTGCCGTTCGGTCTGCTGAAAATAGATATAGAGAGAAAGGGTGTCTCCGATGGTTCTTGTTTTCAATGTCTCCATCACAATGGCAGGCAGCAGCACCTCATACCCCACCTGATTTGCAAGAAGAAGTATTCGCTCCTCTTCTTTTGCCAAAAGTTTGCCTTCGAGATAACCGATCATCATATTCCATTGAGTATATTAGGGAGTGCTGAAATGAAATTTCAGCACTTTTTTTCAGGAGTGCTGAAATGAAATTTCAGCACTTTTTTTTTCAGCACTCCTTTCCCGAATTGTGTTCTGACGGCGGAGCAGGCCGATAAGTGCCAATGCCATTGCATCAGAAGCGTGAAAAGGTTTAATGGGGGTATTCAGATTTAACATACATCGAACAGATTTTTCCAGTTGCTTCTTGCTGGCGTTGCCGTTTCCGGTCAGCACCTGTTTGGCCTCACGGACCGGAATTTCGTTTATCGGCATACCTGTCTGACATCCGGCAAGAAGAATGACACCTGTGGCCTTCCCAAGTATGATTCCCGCTTTGGGATATCTCTCCAGAGAAAACACATCTTCCACGACCATAAGATCAGGTTTTTCATCCTTCAGAATAAGAAGAAGTTTGGAGAATATCTGATTCAGACGGTCTGGCAGAGGAGTATTTGCCGGCGTATGAATACAGCCAAAGGCATAGCCCGCAATCCTGCGCCATTTTCCCCTGACAATGCCGACACCTGTTGCAGCCAGCCCCGGGTCTATGCCTATAACTTTCATTTTTTACAGTAAGAAACTCCAAACCCATTCAGGAAAATGAATCCCGTCCGGCCTGCGA
>JAOZLU010000076.1:0-6020 GCA_029934695.1 Desulfobacterales bacterium
CTCACCTAAGACTTCCATGAAATTTTCAATGGACATATCTGCTATTTTTGCTGCCGGCGGTTATGCCGCCGATAATGCCGGCGCTTACCGAAATAATCGGATCAACTTCGCCCACCGCGCCGGCCCGCCAAAACTGCTCCCGCGGGGATACAGACAAAGGTCTGGATCGTATTCCACCCTGTGTCCACGCCTTTTTGCCGGACGGGGTTTGCAACCCCATCCGCAATATTTGCCGATAGCTGACAATGAATGTTTCGGACAGGGGTTGCAAACTCCGTCAGGCGAATTTTTTCAATTCTGCCCGGAATGACAGGTGGAGGTGGGGCACACCCTCCTGAAAATTCAGATAATGCCTGTGATAATCCCCGAGTCATTCGGTCCCTGAAAAGGAATGCGCCGAATTTCCCTCACGCCGGCTTCCGAGAGCATATCTGCGAGCTGTTTTTCAGAATATGCCTGTCCATAAGATGTTCCCAAAAGCATGTTCAGGGAAAAAAGTGCTGGGAAAAGCGGACCGTCCATTGTGTTATCCAGAATAAATTCGTGTATCATAATCATGCCCCCCGGTTCCAAAGCGGAAACCGTTTTCCAGATAATTTTCTGGCAGTCCCCGGGGCCTTCCCCGTGAAGAATATTGGACAGCCAGGCCACATCATATTTTCCCTTGATATCCTCTTCCAGATAATTGCCATCTGTAAACTTTATCTGGTCAGACAGACCGAATTTGTCAATGGTTTTTTCGGCAAAAGGCCGGGTTGTGGGGAGATCAAAGACTGCGGCCCTGAGTTGGGGATTTTCCATGCAGAAATGGATCGCATAAGTTCCTGGTCCTCCACCCAGGTCAAGGAGATGTCGGCGATCTGAAAGATCAATTTGCAGTGCCAGTCCCGGAGCGATCCCCATTGCCAAGTTGAACATGCCCATCAGGAAGCTTTCCCGGCGTTCCTCATCTTCAGAAGAGGGGCTTGTTCTTACGGACTTGCCTGTTTTAACGGCCTGATCCAACAGTGCCCACGATTCCACCAGATGATGCTGATGCATAATCATATAGCCGATATATTTGGGCGATGCTTTTGAAAGCAGTTCCTCGCCCGAACGCGTGTTCGCATATCTGCCATCTGTTTTCACCAGAAGATTCATGGCCGCAAGGGCATTCAGAAGCATGGCCGTGCCTCTTTCATCCACCTCCAGTTTTTGGGCGATATCCCCGGCAGTCTTATGTTCTTTGCCGATGGCTGTAAAAATATCAAGCTTGACTCCGGCATGAAGCGTACAGGTTTTCCAGAAATAGCCGGAGATTTCCAGTAATTGTCCTGGATTCCATTCTTGGGCGTTCATAGTTTTCTTCTCCTAATAAAACAAGGTGTTATATTGTTGTCAAGTTGGACACAGGCCCTTCACGGCGGTTCGGATTTACCAATCCGAACCGAGCTGCCCACAACGCTCACAGGGGTGAGGTGCCTGATTTTCATTCATGCCGATGGCGGCGTCATGGACACTCCTTTGCGTTATAGGGCTTTTTATTCATCCGCTTCCTGATACTCAAGCAATTTCGCCTTCAATGCCTCAGAAACTTCGACCGACCGATGTTCCCGGTAATCAAAGCAGACCTGAACCGACTCACCTGTGGCATATATCACTGACTCATCCGTCATATCAACAAGTCTGTATTTCAGATTAAACCGCTTCCTCCCGACCTCACTCACCCACATTCGAAGGGATAACCGGCTGTCCAGTTTGACTGGCTTCAGATAGTCGCAACCGACATGCGCCAAGATGAAATTAAAAGCTGAGGTATCTGAACTCTTTGATATTTTCTGAAAAAGCGACTTCCGACCCTCCTCAAAATAGGTGAAATAGACAGCATTGTTGACATGCCCCATTGCGTCAAGGTCGCGGAATCTGACTTCGACAGTTATGGTAAAAACATTCTTGTTCATTGTTTGCTCCTTAGGTTTCAGATTAGGTTTCAGACCTCCGAGGTTTCTGAAACCTCGGAGGTCTTTTTTATATAAGCTATTTTTTCGCTTTGTTTATCGTAGGCACGTTGAATCAGGTCTTCCTCGCTGTCAAACAGTTCTCTCTGAGGAACATTCAGCATTCGCATGAGCCGCGTTTCCGAATCCCGGTTATTTTCGGCCGTGCCATCTTCCAGAATATGTTTTATCTCAATTTCATCCGAGCGGAGATGCCGGCAGATTAAGATGCTTCGGTGGCATGTCATTGGATCTTTTTCCGAACACATCAGGGCAATGCGATAAGATTTCATGCCTTTTCTTATTCTGTCAATTCCCTGGCGGAAAAGGCCAGTTTTCGCGAGCCTGTTGTACTGAATCTTGCCATCTTCGTAACATGCGGGATCATCGCTTCTCGGCCCCAGTTCCTTTCCGAGAAAGACATACGAAATTCCATACAGTTTTAATTCCTTTTGAATCGTTTCACGGTTAAACTGGGGATTGTACTTGCTGTACGGACTTGAGCGGACATCACATACCGCGGTGATCGAATGTATTGAGAGCAATTTGACAAATTCCTCTGTTGAATGGGTGGAATGTCCGATGGTGTATAACTGATACATTTTTATATGACCTCTGTAAATCACAGGTAAGGTGTGGGGCATCACCCGATGATTCCCGCCACCAGCTTATAACAATATCCGTTGTAAGGCTCGCTGAGGCTCACCGTGAAAAACACATTGCCGAGGGAATATTCCCCCACATTTTCCCTGAGATATCTCGCTTCAATTGCAGGATCGGTAATAACAAGACAATAGCTTATCCCGTTAAAATGAAATACTGCACGTATTTTTTTGTTATACAATTCTTCGCTGATACGGATAAACGCATTCTCAGGCTTTATGAATAATAAGGATGACGAGAGTATCTCATCTGCCATTTCCTCGGGGATTCTGTCGTTAAAGCCATGGTGGCTGTGATACCTGTTCAGCCACAGAACATCAGCGTTATCGCATAATTTCGGAAGGTCTGAGATCGGGACTTCGCCAGTTTTGACCCAGGCTTGGGTGGTGTCTGTGACATAGTTTTCCGTCTGATAGGAATGAGAATCAGGTTTTATGAGTGAAACTGTTATAATATCCAGCATTTTGGGAATTTCCCCGTTTTCGAGGATCATGTCGTTTATAAGGAGTACGCCCAGATCCCGGTTGCTTACCGGTCTGATCCACCTGCCAATGCGGTTTTCTGAGAATTCCTTTCCGGCAACACAATATCCTGAATATTTTCTGGAATTAGCCAAACATATAAGCTGTTTTTGAAATTGCTCCAATTTTTTCAGACGGGAGCTAATCGCCCCCGATTTTCGCTGAAACTGTTTGTGAGATTGCATCGGTTCCAATTTTTGCAGACGGGAACGAATCGCCCCCGGTTTTCTTTGAAACATTTCCGCCAGCGTTTCAATGCCTTTACCTTTCTGATATTCCGTTTTTAACAAATTATCATCTTCGTCTGTCCACTTTGCATAGGCTTTCGGAAATGTATTGCGAATCTGCTCAACATCATAAGCCTTGTCCATATCACTTGTCAGCATTCCCGCACGGACGCATCTTAATATGCCGAAATCATACTTCTCACCAAATCTTTCAAGAATCGGTGTCAGGGCTTCTTTTTCCTCTGGCGGCTGAAAACTGGATGCCTTTTCGATTTCAAGAATTTCTTCTTTTTTCAGGGGAAGAATCTCCTCGACCGAAACTGCATTCTCTTCAATTGCCTGGGAAAAATGCGTATAAATGGTGCTGATTTTCAGCTTCCGATATTCGGCAATCTGTTCGGGAGTCATCCCCTTTTTGAAGAGTATCAGGGTATCAGACACTGTGGAAGTAAAAGAGTCTGTTGAATTTTGAACAGATTCGATGTGTCTCCGCTGTTCAGAAAGATTTTCCGGGATGCCGTATTTTTGAAAATGCCGTTGAAGCACTTTTAGAAACAGACCTCCGTACAGTTCGAGTTTTTTATGGCCAATGCCGTAAATGCTTTCCATTTCTCTCAGGGACTGGGGCAAATAAAGGACCAGCTCCCTCAACGTGCTGTCATGGAAAATAATATAAGGCGGAATATTCTTTTCTCTTGCGATATTCAGGCGCAGGTCACGCAATTCCTCCCACAGCAGCATGGACGCGGGATCATCAAACGCTTTCTTCTGTTCATTCTCGGATCGGAATCTCCGTTTTATCTTCACAGGAGCCGGGTCTTTGCGAAACCAGACCTTCTGCTCGCCTTTTAAAACGGGGCGGCTTTGGGGAGACAGAGAGAATCCGCCTTTGCCTTCCAAATCCACGCACAGAAATCCTGCCGCGACCAGTTGCCGGAATACCGATCCCCATTCTTTTTTGGAAAGCTCATGGCCAATGCCGAAAGTGGAAACTTTATCATGCCTGAAACGGAGAATTCTCTCATCGGATTTCCCCAGCAGCACATCGCTCAGGTAGCTTGCGCCGAACCGCTGCCCGGTGCGCCAGACACAGGAAAGGGCTTTCTGCGCGACAAGCGTTCCCTCCCAGGTTTCGACCTTTCCCTGGCAGGTATCGCAGTTTCCGCAGGGCAGGGGCAAATCTTCTCCGAAATAACCGAGCAGAACCTGTCGTCGGCAGCGTGTGGTTTCGCAAAATCCCAGCATGGCCTCTATTTTTTGCTGCTGGATCATTTTAAACTGCTGATCCCCCTGGGACCCTGCCAGCATTCTCCGCAGTCTGACCACATCGGCAAGACTGTAAACCATCCACGCATCTGCCGGCTGTCCGTCACGCCCTGAACGGCCGGTTTCCTGATAGTATGCCTCCACACTTTTTGGCATGTCCAGATGGGCCACAAAACGCACGTCAGGCTTGTCAATCCCCATCCCAAAGGCGATTGTGGCCACAATAATCACGCTCTCATCCTGGAGAAAACAGCGCTGATTTCTCAGCCTCGATGCCTGATCCATACCCGCGTGGTAAGGAAAGGCGGTGTATCCTTTTTCAGCAAGCCATGTCGCGGTTGCCTCCGTCTTTTTACGGCTCAGGCAATAAATAATTCCTGAATCTTTCGGATGTTCTGTCCGGAGAAAATCCGCCAACTGTTTCCGTCCTTTTTGTTTCAGTTCCACCCGGTAGCAGATATTGGGGCGGTCAAAGCTTGAGACAAACTGTCCGGCGTTCTTTAAATTCAGCTTCTCCAGAATTTCCCTGCGGGTTACAGAATCTGCAGTTGCTGTCAACGCAATTTTCGGCACTGCGGGAAACCGCTCCAGAAGAAAGGAAATCTGCAAATATTCCGGCCGGAAGTCATGTCCCCACTGGGACACACAATGGGCCTCGTCAATGGCAAACAGGGCCAGATGAATTTGACTCAGGAAACGCTGGAAATTGGTGGTCATCAGCCGCTCCGGTGCGACATACAGCAGGTCTGTCTCGCCGGAAATCACTCGTTGAGAGACTTTCCTGACACCTTCAATGGTCAGACTGGAGTTGATAAAATCCGCCCGGATTCCGACTTGGCGCAGGGCATCCACCTGATCCTGCATCAGCGCAATCAGGGGCGAGATCACAATGCCCACTCCGTCACGGATCATTGAAGGAATCTGATAGCAGAGGGATTTTCCGCTGCCGGTGGGCATGAGGACAAAGGTGTCCTGCCCCGATATCATAAGCTGAATAATCTCTTCCTGATGCTCACGGAAGGTGTCGTAGCCGAAATAGTCGCGTAAAATCGCTTTTGGGAAATTTGTTTTTGATAACGGTTTCATAATTCAACACATCACTCGTTCCACATTGCCTGCAACCCCGTCCGCAATGTTTGATGTTTTCCGAGTGTGCAAAATATTTCGGACGGAGTTGCAAACCCCCGTCCGGCACTGAGTCCGGCAGTGAGATTTGGATCCGGATCAGATGCAGGTTGCAAACCCCGTCCGGCAATGGGGGAGGCGGAGCCTGGGAACGATAATTCTCCTGCTTCACTTTTTGCCCTGACGCTGCAGCACTTCATACGCGTCCTTCAGGGTTGATTTTGAAAGAAGTTCCTTCGCGT
>JAOZLU010000076.1:6120-18427 GCA_029934695.1 Desulfobacterales bacterium
TGCAGCACTTCATACGCGTCCTTCAGGGTTGATTTTGAAAGAAGTTCCTTCGCGTGTTCTTCGGCATCAGACAGGTTCAGATGGACAATTTTTTTCTGCAACACAGGCAGAAACTGGGGATCAACACTGATTCTGCGTACGCCGATACCGAGAATGAAAGGAATGTACTCCAGTTCGTGAGCCATTTCACCGCAGATGGAAATATCTTTGTTTTCAACGGTCGCAGCTCTGACAACTTTTGCCAACCCTCTTAATACCGACGGATGATAGGGTTGGTAGTAATCAGCGACTTTCTCGTTTGAACGGTCAACAGCAAGCATGTACTGGATAAAGTCGTTTGTCCCGATGGAAAGAAAATCCGCTTCACGCACAAGCTCTTGGATAATTCCCAGCACAGATGGCAGTTCCACCATCATTCCAATGGCAGGACCGGGATGATGCGGCAGATCTTTCTGTTTAAGATAAGCGATACAGTCAAGCACAACCTGCTTTGCCTCCTGGAATTCATCCAGAGATGAAATCATCGGAAACATGATCCGCACCGGACCGATTTCCGAGGCTGCCCGGAGAATGGCCCGGATCTGCTGCTCAAAAATATCCCGATGTTTCAGAGAAAAACGGATGGAGCGGAGTCCGAGTTCCAAGTCCTCGCCAAGTGCGGAATTTGAGCAGACAGGCATTTTATCCCCTCCGAGGTCCAGGGTTCGGATGGTGATCTCCTGACTCGGCATCTCATCAAACAACCGTCTGTAAATGAGATACTGCTCTGCTTCGGAGGGGAACTTGGAACGGATGAGAAAAGGGAATTCCGTGCGATAAAGGCCAATTCCCTCAGCTTTCAGATTCCGGGAAATCGCAAGTTCGCTGAGAAGATTGATATTTGCCAGAAGATGAACGCGTATCCCATCCCGGGTCAGGGTTGTCGGAGACATTTCAGGCAGCACAGGAGGCAGATCCTCCTGTGTTTTTTTCCGTTCTTTAAACTCCCGGATGAGTTGTTCTTTGGGATACACATAGATGTTTCCCTTATCGGCATCCATCAACACCGGCGTTGCTTCCGGAAGGCACAGCATCTCAGGCTGGTCCGCGATGACCATCGGTATCTTCAAAGACCGCGAGAGGATCGAGACATGTGACATCACCCCTCCCCTGACGAGGATAATTCCCATGACATCTTCAGATGCCAGTTTGAGTATTTCCGAGGGGTACAAGTCCCGCGCAATCACAATCCTGCTTTTGCTCAGTTCCAGTTCCTCCGAAGACCAGTTGCAGAGATTTCTGAGCAGACGCGTAGCCAGATCTTCCATGTCCATAACCTTTTCTTGAATATATTCATTCGAGCTTGACGAAAATATTTCAATATAGTGACCTGCCACATCTATCACTGCTTTCGGCGGCGGGGTGCCTTCCGTGATCCGCCGGACGATTTTGTTGATGAACTTTGCATCTTTTAAAATCATGAAGTGGGCATCAAAGACCAGGGACGCACTTTCAAGCAGTTGGTCGGCAAGCTGGTTCTGAAACCCTATCAGCTGATCGGATGTTTTCTGCACTGCCTTGTAGAAATCTTCTAAAGAATACGCGTCATCCGAGTCGAATTCCTCGGTTATCAGAAGATTGTGACTTCTTTTAAAGACGGTTGCCGCACCAAATGCATATCCTCCGGATGCAGGCTCTCCTTTGACGACCTGAAGACTTTTAAAAATATCGGCATCTGACAGTTTTGCCAATTTCGCACCTGTTTTATGAGCATCTTGCGGAAGAAGAGCCTTTTCAAAAACACCGGCAATCTGGGAGGACAAGGCGCGCAACACCACGACATCTATTTGGCTGAAGTAATCGCGTTTTTCATGTTGGACAACAAGAACGCCGAGTTGTCGCCCCCGCTGAACAGGTACGGCCAGAAAGGATTCAAATCGTTCATCGCCTGCCTCCTCAGAATATTTGAACTTGGGGTTAAGGCGGACGCTGGATTCACGAGTCGCCCGGAGTTCCGCAAATGTTTCTCCCACAAGCCCCTCACCGGGTTTTATGCGAATTTTGCCGACAGCGTCCGAATTCAGGCCGATGGCTGCCTTTAAAACAAGTTTCTTCAATTTTTCATCGTACAGGTATATCGAACATGCCTCAGCGTTCAGGTAGCGGGAAACCATCTTTATAGCACTTTGAAAAAAATTTTCAATATCCGGGCTTTCCGCCAGAAGGGCTGCAAGGTCACCGATATCGCAGAGCAGATTGAAACGATCACGATCTTTTCTCATCATATATGACTACCTTCATAGAAATTCTTTGATGTTTGATGTTTGATGTTTGGGGTGTGTCCACCTGTCAGTTCGTCCTCAGTTATGAACAGACCACTCAGTAAAAATAAAACTTCATAAATTTCCGCACTCGTCTGTAAAAGTAATTTAGGACAAAGTCAGCCATAAGTCAAAGGAAAAGGAAGGTGAAATTTTTTATTTTTTTTTCAATCCGTTTATACGCTGGTGCAGGTTATGCACTTGAAACATACTGTCTCCCTGTCATAAAATACATATAATTTTTTCATAAAATACATTTCATATTTTTTCATATAATTATCTGAAACTAAAGGGTAAATCCTGATTCGCTGAGACTGGTTTTCTGTCATTCCGGGGAAAATGGGAAGGAAACCCGGGTTTTCATAATTTTTTCTGGAAATCTATGGAACAGAAGCCGAACTGATCCGGTAATATGAAATCTTTGCAAGGGGAACTTTCGCGTTATTTCAATTTCCGGATACAGGGTGGAAGAGAGGGAGGGCATTATCTTTTCGCGTCTGAAATAATATTTTTTTTTAAAGTTGCTTCTGTTTCAATATTTTGATATTTTTACTGGTAAATTTTCAAAGTAAAAGGAAGATGCTTTCTAAGTTCCTACAGATTTTACGAAAAAGATACCAGAGCCCCTGAAATAAATTTCAGTGCTCGGTTGTCCCCTCTTCAGAATCGGATTCTGTTATTATCTGAATTCAGAAACCGGGCTTTCAAATTCTGTTTTAATCCACCCTGCATCAGGGCAAAATTGTTCAGGCATAAAAACATGCCAGCCTGATACAAAAAAATATTTTTTTCATCCAAAAAAGTTCCCTTACCCTTCTGTTATTTTTTGAAATCTGCTTCAGGACTCTCTGCTGGAAACACTATATATTGATTTTTCCCGTTGACATATAACAATATGTTGTGTATTTGGGGGTCTGTTGTCGAAAACGGCCCATATTTTTCCGGCTGGTGACAGGCATAAAAATTTTATACTGTTTTTTTGAAAATAAATTCAGTGCAGAGGTGGCATCAATGTTTGAACTCATAAAGAAACGCGATGGTGATGTTGTAAAATTCGATCCGTCAAAAATCACGACAGCCATTTTTATGGCAGGAAAGGCAAGCGGGGAATTCAAGGAAAGGGAAGCCAGGAAACTGATGCTTCAGGTACTTACATTAGCCCATGAAGTGTGCGGGCCTGTTCCGGAAGTTGAGGAAATTCAGGATATTGTGGAAAGGGTGCTTCTGGATTCCCCATTTCACAAAGCTGCCAAAGCATATATTCTGTACAGGGAACAGCACACCCAGATACGGAATATCGCGATAAGTGCGAATATTGATCTTGTGGAGCAGTATATCCGAAAGCTGGACTGGAAAATCAAAGAGAACAGCAATATGTGCTATTCTCTCCAAGGATTGAACAACTACATCGCATCGGATGTCACCGGAGAATACTGGCTGAACCGGATATATCCTCCTGAAATCAGGAATGCGCACAAGGCCGGGGATATCCATATTCATGATCTGAGCCAGCTCTCGGTTTACACATACTTTGGTAAGGAGGTCATTGTTGCCAAGTATCACGGAGATGTCCTGACGCTTTCGTTTGAACAGCTTTATGAAATGGCTGAAGCAAAAGAGGAACTGCTGAATGAAAAGGACAATGCCTGGGCCAAATACCCAAAGGCCCTGTTCGTTATGGACAAGGACGGATGGACCCGCGTCACTCGGCTGGTCCGCAAGGCCAAAGATAAGCCGATGCGTTTTCTGAAGAACCGGGGAGGCCGCAGCGTCATCGTGACCGAGGATCATCCCATGATAACAGAGCGAGGCGAGACAGCGGCCCGGGATGTTCAGATAAAAGAAGACAGGCTCTTCACAGTGGATATGGTAAATTGTCTAATCAAGGAGCGTCTGTTTTCTCAGGAACGGATTGATCTTGTTCAGGAGATTCGTTCAAAGGGGTTTTACGGCCGTGAGGGAGATGTTGTCTGCTTTAACGGACTTCCTGTTTCAGAATGTGCGGATGAGTCTGACGGGATCGTGCATACGCTCTCTTTTTGTGCACCCCGTTACATCAGGCTGACCGGGGAATTCGGTTTTTTTGTGGGACTGGCACTGGCAGAGGGCTATCTTACTTATGACAGCAAGTCTTATGTCATCAGCATGAATTCGCGGAACAGAAAAGACTTGGAGCGCGCGAACACGGGACTTCTCCAGCACGGCTGGAGCGGAGTCATAACCCATCGGAAGCATGACAATATGTATGAGATGCGTATTCGTAACCGCTTCCTCCGCTTTTTGTTCGCCAACGTCTTTCAGATCAGGCCCGGTTCCAGACACAAGACGCTTCCCGTGGGGATTCTGTCCTATTCTCAGGACTTTCTGCGCGGAATAGCCGCCGGCGTTCTGGATGGGGATGGAGCGGCCAACGGAAAGACCGGAATGCAACTTCGCATGGCTTCCCGGACCCTCTTGGAGCAACTCGCTGTTGCGCTTCCGTTTATCGGGCTTTTCCCGCGGGACAGGAACTGTGAGGGCGTGGGAACTGTTCGGGAATATGCGGGAAGAACTGTCACACAAAATTTCCCCATCTACGGGCTTGGGTTCCGCAAAATGGACAGCGTTGTCCTGCCTTCGGAAAAATACAGTGTTCCTGAGCCTTCGCAAAAGGCGTGGCAGGATGAGACAGTTGACGCGTGGCACAAGGTGCTGAACAATGCAGAGACGGATATCCCCGACGAGTACATTTATGACATCACCACGGAAACGAATACTTTGGTGGTGAATGGTATGTGGAACCACAACTGCGTGGGATGGGACCTTAATGATTTGTTATTACAGGGATTCAGAGGAGTTGCAGGCAAGGTGGAAAGTGCTCCTCCGCGGCATCTCAGAACCGCGCTGGGGCAGTTGGTTAATTTTATCTATACACTTCAGGGTGAAAGTGCCGGCGCCCAGGCCGTGTCTGATTTTGACACGCTCCTCGCCCCGTTTGTGCGTTATGACGGCCTGAATTATAAGGAAGTGAAACAGGCCATGCAGGAGTTTGTGTTCAACTCCAACATTCCGACAAGGGTGGGATTTCAGTGCATGTCTGCCGACACTGAAATACTTACCCCCGAAGGCTGGATGGGGTATGAGGATATTGAGGTCGGACAGACGATAAAGACGTTTAATGTGAAAACAGGGGACATGGAAAACCTGCCGGTGAAAAAAGTCTTTTCAAGACATTATGAAGGAGAAATGTATAATCTTAAAAACAGGATACAGGATCAGCTGATCTCTCCCGGGCACAGGGTTGTCAGAAAAGTTTTCAATACTGACGATTCGTTTGTTCTTGAAGAAATAGAGAAGATTCTGGAATACAAATCACCTGTTATTCTCCCGATAACCGGAAAGAACTGCAACTCGCCCAAAAATATTTCCGATGAGGAAATCAGGGTGCTTGCATGGATTATTGCCGAAGGAACAAAGGAAAATTCCACAAAGCACCGCCATTGTCACCGGATCACGATATACCAGTCCCGGACAGCGAGTCCTGAGAATTACGAAGAAATAATAGCTTTGTTGGACAAGTGTGGGAGTGAATACAGTGTCAGGGATTCAACCCCTGCTTTAGGAGGATCTTCCTGCATGATAAGGCTGAATGCGGCATCTTCGCAAAAAATACTGGATGATCTGTTTAAAACAAGGAATACGATCAAGTTTATTCCTGATGTCCTGAAAAACATGGACAGACAACAGGCCCGGGTGTTTCTCGACACATATCTCAGGGCAGATGGTTTTGAAGGCTGCAAAATAACGACCACGGACATTGATATATTAAACGGTCTTCAGCAAATTGCTGTTGATGCGGAATATGGTTTCACCGTCATGACAAGAGAGCCGACTATCGGAAAGAAGATGCTCTATGTGTTACGATTGGTGGATCATCAGGGAACCTCCATCATGGAGATAAAAAAGGTGGATTATTCCGGTATTATCTGGTGCCCCAACACGGATAATGAAACCGTTGTCGCGAGAAGAAACGGAAAGGTGTTTATCACAGGCAACACACCTTTTTTCAACATCACCATGGACTTGGAGGTTCCATCCACGCTCAAAGATCACCCGGTCATCATTGGCGGCGAGTATCAGAGCGAAACTTATGCCGAGTATCAGGCGGAGATGAATATTATCAACGAGGCTTTTGCCGAAGTTATGATGGAAGGCGATGCAACAGGCAGGGTTTTCACCTTTCCCATACCGACGTACAATATCACAAAGGACTTTGACTGGGACAATCCCAATCTGGATAAGTTATGGGTTATGACCGGGAAGTTCGGAACGCCTTATTTTTCAAACTTTGTGAACTCAGACATGTCGCCGGATGACACCCGTTCCATGTGCTGTCGCTTACGCTTGGACAACCGGGAGCTTATCAAACGCGGGGGCGGTCTTTTCGGGGCACATCCTCTTACCGGATCAATAGGCGTGGCAACCATCAACCTGCCCCGCATCGGCTATGTTTCAAAAACCGAGGCAGATTTTTTCGGGCATCTGAGGAAAATGCTGGTTCTTGCCAAGGACAGCCTGATGATCAAACGTAAGATTCTTGAGGATTTTACGGAGAAGAATCTCTACCCGTATTCCAAATTTTACCTGCGGGAAGTCAAAAATGCGGCAGGGCTTTACTGGAACAATCATTTCTCCACCTTCGGCATTATCGGCATGAACGAGGCGTGTCTCAATTTCATCGGAAAAGATATTGGTACCGAAGAGGGACAGAAATTTTCAGTCAGGGTCATGGATTTCATTCGTGACATGATTGCAGAGACTCAGGAAGAGACCGGAGATCTGTTCAATCTGGAGGCGACGCCCGCGGAAGGCACTTCCTACCGTCTTGCCATGCTGGACAAGGAAAAGTTTCCTGAGATTATCTGCGCCAATGAAAATGACTGCTGCAACGGTGAAGTTCCGTATTATACAAACTCCAGCCAGCTGCCCGTGAACTACACGGATGATATTTTTGAGATGCTGAATCTTCAGGATGAACTTCAAACAAAATATACAGGAGGCTGTATTGAGAAGGGCAACAAGGTTGTCACTGACAAAGGGGCGATGAAAATAGAGGAGATTGCCAGTCACTTCAAATCACTTTCGCCCATAAAAGCATTAAGCTATAACCCGAAGACCGGACAAAGCGAATGGGACCTGATCACAGACGCGGTGACTATAAATGTGGCGAAACATCATAAGATAAAAGTTGTGGCCGAAAGAGGGATTGAAATAACCACAAGTGACTGGCATCCTTTTTTTGTGATGGAAAAAGTCTCTTTTGACAACCAATGCCCTGTGTGTGCCAAACCCTTAAAAAACGTCAAAGCTTTTGCGGCTCATCTGAGGCATAGCCAGACATGCCGGGGGAAATATGTCAGACTGGCAAGATATGAAGTTGTGGAAAAAAGGGCGGATGAACTCAGGAAAGGCGATTATATTCTGCAAAATTCACAGAATCTTTTGCCGGAAAAAAGTTCGCTTGATTCAGATTCAGCTTATCTTATCGGCTTTTTTATCGGTGACGGTTCCATATCCGAATTTAAAGACAACCGCGGCGGCAACAACTTGATCAGATACAAAACGCGCTTCTTTTCGGAATCCAGACCGGTATTGGACAAAATTTCAGATATCTTAAACCGCTTGTTTGGCTGTCAGGTTAAACCTATCCGAAATGACAAACGAAGTGAAAAGCTGCTTGAAGTTAGTACCAGCAAAAAAGCTGTATCAGATTTTTTGTTTCAATATCGCTTTTTTGCCGGTAAAAAGGCCTATACAATAAGTATTCCGTCAGAGGTCAAACGTCTTTTGTCAAAAGAGAATTTTTATGGTTTTCTGGCCGGCCTGATTGACAGTGACGGGCATGTTGACAAAAAAAGAGGCACTATTGAGTATTATACTGTTTCGGAAAAACTGGCTGATGACATAGTTGAAATGTCTTCCATAGCCGGCGTATTAGTCGCTAAACACAGAAAAACATCCCAAAGAGATAACGAGGCGGATATATATCGGGTGTTTATTTCAGGTTACCAGGCAACCCTGGCAAGAGAGGATCTCCCTTTGCAAAGAGGTAAGGGTTATGTAAAAGAAGTCCCGTCTGACAGGCTGAAAAGACGATTACCCGTTGTCAGGGTTCTGAACACTTCCAAGCTTGTCCCTGCCTCCGAGCAGGAAATAGAAGTGGCGGACAATGATTTTTATGATTTGACAACAGAAAAGAATCATAATTATCTGGCAGGGAACAACAGCTTTGTGTTTGTACACAATACAGTTCTTCATGTTTATCTCGGAGAGATGGTGAGCGATACTGACACGGTCAAAGCCCTGATCAGAAAGATCACAGGCAATTTCAGGCTTCCGTATTTCACCCTTACGCCGACGTTCAGCGTGTGCCCCTCCCATGGCTATTTGAACGGCGAACAGGAAAAATGCCCCACCTGCGGCGCTGAAACCGAAATTTACTCCAGAGTCGTCGGCTATTTAAGACCTGTAAATCAGTGGAACAAAGGCAAGCGGGCAGAGTTTGGGAATCGGAAGATTTTCAGATTGGACAACGAAGTGAAAAATTGAAATGGGTGCTGAAAACTGAAAAATTGATGCTGAAAATCGGATTAGAGACAGGAAAATGGAAACTGAGAAAAAAGATGCAGATTATCTCTCCGGGATAGTCGGCCCCTCATTCAGACAAGGATTGAAATGCGGGTTGCAGAAGAATTCGTTTATTGATTATCCCGGTAAAATAAGTTGCGTCCTTTTTCTTTCAGGATGCAATTTTAACTGCCCTTATTGCCATAACCCGGAGCTTGCAAAGGGGTATGCGGAGTTTCCCCATTCTATGAAAGAGAGCAAACTTTACGATTTTCTGGAAAAACACAGGGGTTTTCTGGACGGGGTTGTCATTTCGGGCGGAGAGCCGACCCTTCAGAAAGATTTGTTCTGGCTTTGTGAAAAGATCAAAAGCATGGGATATCCGGTAAAGATGGATACAAACGGGAGCCGGCCCCGGGTGATAGCGTCACTGATAGACAAAAAGCTCGTTGACTATGTCGCAATGGATATCAAAACAGATCCCCTGCATTATTCTCCCCTGATAAAAAAGGACTGCGATCCCAATGACATTCTTTCCAGTATCCGCATCATCATGGAATCCGGACTGCCTTATGAATTTAAGACAACCTGCATAAAACCTCTGGTGGATGAGCAGGTTGTCGAAAAAATTTCTCATCTCATTGACGGAGCCATGCTGTATGTGCTGCAACAATTTCGCAAGACCGAGGTGCTGCACCCTGAATTTTTCCGGAAAGACATGTATAATTACAGCGATGATGAACTGGCGCATCTGAGAGACATCGCGGCAGTTCAGGTCGGCAAGTGCATTGTACGCTGAATTTCAGAAAGTTCTCAGGTGCTTGCCAAAATATTATTTTGGCGATCCAAAACATCGGCCTGCCCAATGTCACGGTTTTGCCTTCGGCGCTGACATCTTGTCCGGCTTTTGAAACGCAGCGTCAATCACCTTCCGAATATCCTGATATCTCACGGGTTTCAGAAAATATCCAATCGGATATGTTCTTTTGGCGCGTTCCATTATCTCAGGGTCTTCATAGCCGGTGACGTATATAAACGGAATCCCAAACCGGATGCGAATCTCCTGCGCGGTCTCAATGCCATCCATGTCACCGGGCAGCAGGATATCCATGAGTACGACATCAGGCTGTTCGTCATTGGCAATCCTGATGGCCTGCTGTCCGGACGCGGCCAGGGAACAGACATCGTATCCAAGCACCTCGAATACAAAGCGCAAGCACATTCCCTCAGCGATTTCATCTTCCACTATCAGAATCTTTGCTTTTATCATCGCTTTCTGCCGGGTCAACCTTCTTCTCAAAACTGGGAAGCGTAGTAAAGGTACTTTCCAAGTTCGGAGTTTGAATGGATTACGTCGCTGTGCAACTCAGTTAAATGCCTCATACAGGCGGTTTGCCATCAGGTTTTTCAGTCTGCGCTGCGATAAAAAAGAGCAGCAGGATGAGAGTAAGTATTTTGCAAAAATATTCGGGTTTCATTATAGATCTGTATCTATAAATATTGGGTATAAGAATAAGAATTATGCCACTGAAACGTGATCAAATCCTTTTCTGCCTCTAATCTCTGACCCTCATGGCCTCAGCAGTTTAAATCCCAATTTCGGTTCAAACGCACGGACACCTGTGCTGTCCACCAACTCAAAAAGGATGACCTCCATAAGATGCCATACCTTCACCCCGTTTCGGATACATCCCGTTATCGTGGATTTTTCCCTGCCGCAGGCAATGTGCGTATGCAACTCGGGTTCTCCTTCTTCATTGGGGAAAAGTGTTCCAGTGCCTAAGACATCATGAATGTTGTCAAGGATACACTCCAGCGGCAGAATCGGCGATGTGATGCGTCCGTTCTGGGGGCCTGCAATAAGTTTGCTCCCTTCATCAGCTCCGCCGAGAAGGATCAGGGCAGCCGCTTTGACACCCTTCTCCCGTGCGAATTTTTCGATTTCTTCATGAATCACATCTCCGTCCTCAAGACGGATGACAAAGATACGTCCTTGCTTTGCTTCTGAATATTTCATGATGATTTACCTCTTTTGTATCAGTTTTTTGTTCGTAGTTCCGCCTTTAGGCGGTGCGGCGGAACTACGAATTTTTTACCAAAAATAAATCTGATTATATCTGATTATAACGGATTTGGGGGAGCTCCGATTTCACCCTCCCCTAAAATCAGTTATGAACAGGAAAAAAATATTAAAAATTTCTTGACTTTGAATTGTAACTGTATAAATAATTTGTCACAGATGCTGACAGGACTTCCTAAGTTTAAAAACTCTTGAGATTTTAAAAATTTCCAGAGTCCGAATCCGATTCTGTAAAAAATAATATCACACAGGAGGTGTCATGTCAAAAAAAAAATACAGACAGTTGAAACCGTGGAAAACCTGCTGAATGATCCGTTATTCAGGGATAATCATCCGAATTTCCTTGTACGGAAGTGTAAACTGACTTTTGTCATAGCGTAATCTTTATAAATTTAAGAACGATACAGCCTGCTGTCAGTTTCTTCCATGGTTGACAATAATTTGAGAAAGTTATATAAACGTCTTTTGTCAACCATTTGTTTTTTTAATGAAAGTCCCATGACAATGAAACTGACCAAACAGATACAATCTCCGGCAGTCTCCGGCCTTTTAATCAGTATTCTGGTGTGTATGGCAGTCATCGGACTGCGTAACACGGGAAAACTTCAATTTCTCGAACTTGCCATGTATGACCACTATCTCCAGTATCATCCCAGAATCAGAATGCCGGCCCCCCGCATCCTCGTAGTCACCATCTCTGACACGGATATAAAAGAACACGGATGGCCTGTTCCGGATATTAAGCTGGCTCAGTTACTGGAAACACTCCTGAAATTCAAGCCACGGGTCATCGGGCTGGACATTTATCGGGACATCCCGGTTCCTCCTCCGGGAAATGAGCAGCTTGCAGCAATCTTTTCCAATAATCGGAAAATTGTCACAGTGACAAAAATGGGGGATGAAAAATCCCCGGGCGTTCCTCAGCCATACATGGTAAAAGCAGACAGTTTTATGGTGGGAGCCAATGATATTCCCATAGACCCCGAAGGAATTGTCCGCCGCGGCCTGCTGTTCCTGGATGACGGAAAAACGAACTATTACTCTTTTCCTCTGATTATGACAATGCTTTACCTGCAGGCCGAAGGCATCGGGCCCCGGCCTGATCCTTTAAATCCGGAGTTCATGCGGCTCGGCAAAACAACATTCACCCCCCTGAACAGCAATGACGGCGGATATATCGCCATGGATTCGGGGGGATATCAGTTCCTGCTTGATTTCTCAGGCGCGTGGCGCAACTTTTCTTCCGTTTCCATCTCGGATATTCTTTCCGGGAAAATCAGGCAGGAAGCGGTTCAGGACAAAATTATCATTATTGGGTCCA
>JAOZLU010000536.1 GCA_029934695.1 Desulfobacterales bacterium
TACCGAAACATCAGCGGCGTCCCCTCTTCGTCATAGACTTTCAGGAAACACCGGAAATGGCAAACAAGCTCTTCCAAGCCGGCAGGGGATTGAACAAAAATGCCCCAATTTTTTCCCCATCCCTCATTAAAAAGCCATTCTGTAAACGGATCATCCTTATAAAGCTTAACCAGATACGGCGCGACATCTTCCAGTTCAACAGCCTGCTCTCCCTCATAAAGGCAGACGCTCTCAATATCCGAAACCACCATTTTGGCATAGATGATTTCATCTTGTGCGAGATCCAATATGGTGTAAATATCAGAGACCTTTTTATCCTCTTTATCTGGCCATAAATGATCAACAACTTTTTGAATGTGAGGCGGATATGACATAAGCTTCCCTTTAAATCGGAACGAGACTTTGAGTCGCCTGAACCTCAGGCATGAACTTCGTAATCCTTACGGCGCATTATCTCCAGTTGCTCAAAATTTTCCCATATTGCTGGCTCAATTGTATCAGTCTCATAACTTTCTGTATTTTCTGTCAGATAAGATACATCCTTCAGCCAGTCCTGAAATATTCTGTGCCCAGCTATAGCAGGACAGGTAATCTTTGAAAGCTCAATGAAAGATACAAGAAGCCCGCCTAACATATTTCTGAGTTCTGACAAACCAGCAATTTCCTTTATCGGCATAAGCTTGTCTTCAACCAAATGCCTGCATGTCATTTCCACCCTGCTGTTGTTACAACTGAAAAACAGTTCCCGCTCAATTCCCTGCTCATAAAACTGGATGCTTGTATTTTCCGACTGATGCAGCGCACCGAGCACATCAGGGATTTGGGAGATGATCGTTGCCAGATCAGTACCCACATCAACAGGCCATGCGGGTTCGCCAAATCCTGAAACCCTGAATTCGACTCTCTGCGTATCGGATAAAATGTCGCATATATCCATTATCAGACTTTCGATATTGTCCAATGCCTCATCATAGTCAGGCTGTTCAGTGGATGGTTTAATCTCATATATGGATTGTAAATATTCTATGGAGATGGATAACATGATTACACCTCATTCAATCGGATAAGCTGTTCTGAATCCGTATCCGGGTTTAGGCACTAAGCGGGCTTTGGTCGCTGGAACAATTGTACCATCCGGTTTGATAAGCTGCCCCAGTCCTCTGGGAATTTTTACGACTTCAGGCTTGGCAATATCATCATATTTTTGTTTAAGAAAATCAGCCGCAGCCTGATTGTCAAGCCATTGCCCCTGGGATTGTCCTGTTCTGGCAGCACGACCTTTTAATTTTCTGGTATTTTTGTCGCCTGCTCCATGCGTCTTAAAAGTATGCCCGAATTCCTTTACACTTTTTGGGTTGGCGATCAAAGTCTTATCCAGTCTGTTCCGCTTAGTCCTTGTTTGGGCGTCATCGTTTTTAGGCCAATGTTTCCAAAACAATATCATAAGCCCTTCTGTTAATCGCCCACAAAAAAAAGTCCTGTTCCCTGAAAGGCGTCAGCAGGGAAACGACAATATAATATTCCGGAACTTCGATCACAGCAACCCATACTTCCTGTCTGATCTCATTGCCATCCACATGGGCTGAGAAAGCTTTCACCACTCCTGTGTCAAAGCGATCCGAACCGATCTCCACCTCAACAGATTCCAGCAAATCATCCACAATCACATTGCCATCCCTATATTCCGAGATGGTATCCTGAATCTGAGTTTCCACGCCCGAAGAAACGTTTCTTTCAACGCTTTTAACCCGCATTCTGCCACATACATTTCCATCAGGATCATGACTGAACAGGTCAGCAGCTTCCTTTCCCTCTGGCCGTTCCTCCGTAACCAGCCGGTATTTCCATGAGTCCGGACAGTTGAACCGAACAATTTCATCCAAATTATACGGGATATGCTTTTCAATGCTCTTTTTTGATGAGCCTCTCTGAAGATTGAACGACACCACCGGAACCCCGAAAATTTCCGCCAATTTATCATAAGTGGAAGATAAAGCAAGATTCAGCATAAAAAACAGACGATCTCCGTCTATGGATGCGGTGGCACGGGCAGTAAATGGATGCCCGTCAATCAGAAATTCCATTACGCTGTCCGCAAAATTGTCTGATATGGGCTTAATTGCCAGAAGCTTCCGCTCTGTTGCAATGGCATAATGTCTTAGCCAGTTTGCAGCCGTGATTTCTCTGATCAGTTGAACCGCCTGAATCTGAACAAAGGGATTTGCGCCGCCGTGTTCCGGGCCTTTGAAAATCGCCAGCGGCTTGAGCGTGTTCGGATTCAAATCTTTGGATTCTGCCTGAATGGATTCACTCTCCCACCCTTTGGGAATCAGTATCTTATAAGCCAGTTCCGGATTATTGTAAGGCATATCCTTAATCAGATGAAAACGCTCTTTCAATTCTTTCTTAGAAAAATTCTGACCAATGGGAAACTCTGTTTGTGTCATTATTTTTTACCTGTTCACCGCCCGAACCACAGTTTTTTCGGATTTCACGGATATCTGTGCTAATCTGTGGTTCGGACATCTGTCCGTCATTTTACCCTCTGAACCACAGATTTTTCGGATTTCACGAATTCCACGGATTAAAAAAATCAGCGCAAGCCTTATAATCTGTGTCAAACTGCGGTTCAGAATTTGCCCGTCATTTTATGCCCAAAAGTAACTTTACGCCTGCCATTGGGCCTGCGCCGAGTTTAACGCCTGCTTCGGCATAAATCATCTCTTTTGTTGCTCCTGCTTTTGCCTCAGCCGAAGCTGCCGCACCAATGCCCGCCTCTCCTTTCGCGCCAATGACAACTCCATGATCTAGCCATTTGGCAGCGGATTTGTATTTGGAATCCGGGGAAGCCCACCCGACAACTGAACCAATAGTATTATCATAGATGGTCTTTGGTGTAATATTAATTTTGCCTTCGGCTTCGCCCTTAACAAGATTGGCTTCAGCACCGGCTTTTGCACCAGCCTCAACCTTGTCCTTAGACCATGTAACACCTGTTGAGGCTTCTGCGCCGGCCGAAAGGGCCTCTCCTTTCGCGCCGACTTCCAGCAACCCTCTCGCGGCAGTTCCTTTTGCCTCACCCTCTATGACAGAAACTTTGGCTTTTGCCTCAGCCCCCAGCGTATATCCGTCCTTTTCAGGATCATAACCGTATCCAAAGCCCGCGGATGCTTCAGCATGACCAATGGTTGCTTTTGCGCTGCCCTCGAAATAGCCGTCCGCGCTTTTGCCTTTCGCCTCTGCTACGATTCCGGAAACGCCGGCCTTTGCCTCGACTTTTGCTTCATGCGTACCCTTTTCAACATCGTATCCGTAGCCAAAGCCGACGGTTCCCGTTCGCTGGCCGATTTTTATATTGGCATTTTCATTTCCGTAATACTTGTTGTGCTCATCATAAATCTTCTTCTCAACTTCAACCCCGAGTTTTATCTTTGTCTGAGGGTCAAAGTCTGTATAACCCTCCTTTGCCTCACCGGAAAAACCCGCTTCTTTTAATTTCAACCCATCGTCTTTTGACTGCTTTTGGGAACCACCCTTTCCGGCTATTCCGGCAACCTGTTCCGCGGCTCCGCTTGCGGTCTGAACTGCCTTTTGCGCCATTTCCTGAGCGGCCTGTTTGGCCTTTGCCGCTGCTGCCTGTTTAGCTATCTCCAGGGGAGTCTTTGGCCCTTCAAAAAACGGCGTTCCGGATTTGGACGCGTCCTTCATCAGTTGCGCCTGATTACATGCACATTTGGCTGATCCGCCGCTGTCCCCCACGAACACATTTTTGCTTCCATGAATCAGCTTGCCGTCTCCACCGCAATGTTTGGTTTTGTCTCCCATGCGATGGGCTGCCTTGCCGTTAATAAAGACCGTGGCACTGCCTTCAACAGCTTCCCATATATTTGGGCCGCAACAGGCCTTGTGGATGCCCGTGTCATTCACTCGTAACGCTCGTTCGCTGTTCACAAAGACATTTGAAGAAGCTTTGGTCGCCGGACCGAGAGCCGGATGCGGACACCCGGGGCATCCGTGTCCGTCCGCGGGGGTCTGTGATTTATCTCCCAATCGTCCTTGTGATGGCATAACAAACTCCTAAGTGTAGGACAATTTTTCAAATTGTCCAGAGAAAAAACAATTTGGAAAATTGTTTTACGGATTCAGATGAATCTCCGAGCCTTTTATCGTAACCTTCCCCTTTGCTTCGATGGTCAGATCACCGTCAATTTTCAAATCATAATTCCCCTTCACTTTTGAGGAATAATTTCCGCCCACCTTCTGAGTAAAATTTCCCTTCACCACATGGGTTTCCGCACCGAGAACGGCTTTGCTGCAATTACTTTTGAAAATTTTTGTCACCTGCTTTTTCACAATCTCCTTAAGCTTGCCCATAACAAAATTCTTTGCATGGCTTTTCACGGTCTGCATCAACTGATTTTCAATAACAGACTTTTTATCTTTCTGAGCATGTTCATAAAGTTCTTCTTTGCCCTTTGTGTCATTAAAACGGAGTTCATTACCGGCCTTTCCACCTGGTGTGGACACGGTCTTCATGGTATTGATATTCTTATCCGCAGGCAGATTATACGGCACGGTAACAGCATTATAAACCGTTCCGGTAATAATCGGCCGATCCGGGTCCCCTTCCAGAAAGCTGACAATCGCCTCGGTTCCCATACGGGGAATGAAAAAGGTTCCCCATCCCTTGCCTGCCCATATCTGGGCAACACGGATCCAGCATGAACTGTTTTCATTCCGTCTTCCCTCCTGATCCCAGTGAA
>JAOZLU010000537.1:0-2199 GCA_029934695.1 Desulfobacterales bacterium
GCTGAAGCCAGCAATTGCATGCATAAAAAGATAAGTTCGGATACAGAAGAAAAATTTATGCTCAGGTAATTACGAACCGGTCAAAAAAGGCTGTTATGTTTTTGAAAATGTACCACTTTTGCAGCCATTCCGTCCCTGACATCCAAAGCAGCATTATCATAAATAAGAGTCATCATACCGGAAGAACTTTTCAGAATACGACCGGGTTCATCATTTATCTCTGAAAAACGCACCTTTTGTCTGACCGGAACTTCGACCAGTTCCACCGCTCCCTCCAGTTCCAGCACTCGAATGTCTTTTCCTCTATAATACGCCCCCCAAATATTCTCCAGCGGATGTTTCGTCAGACTTTTGAGTTGTTTCATGGTTTCGCTGTCCACTTCGCCGAGTCTGACAGGGGAAGGCCCGATAAAGTCCGGGAGCCGATTCTTTCTGCCTGCTTCCGGGGCCTTTTTTATTCCCAGGGATTTCCTGATGTGTTCAGCCCGGAGTCCGGCTGGCCGGGCAGCCAGATATTTTTCCCAAGTCTCTCTGACACCCGCATTTCTTCCCCGTTCCGACCGCATGCGTGCCAGATTATAAAGCGCATCAGAATGCCCGGTATGTTTTTCTGCAATACTTCTCAATGCATCACTGGCCTGATGATACATATCCACTTTGATCAGGGGGCCGAGCAGATACATGGCAACGGCTTTATTGCTCAAAGCCTCCGGGTCATCCGGCCTGAGCCTCAGTGCCTCATCCGACGCGGCCATTGCATCGGAATATTTTTCAGCCATGATGAAGGCAGATGAGAGATTGATACGGGCAGGTGCATAAGACGCGTCTTTTTCACACGCGGCCCTGAAATACCGGATGGCCTCATTCAGCTTTTCTGTGAACAGGATCATCTTCCGGACGCATTCCTCACTCCGTGTGAACATTTCCGCTCTTGTCCGGGTATCGGCCCGGGTTGCCAGTTTGAAACGATATGTTTTGTCCGGGTCACACCGAGTCAGATTTTTCATTGCCATCTGATAATAAACCAGGCCGATGTTGCTGAAAACTTCGCGGCATGGAAATTTTTTTCTGAAAGCAGTCAGAAAATTCAGAGCGTCCTCATACATTTCCATTTGATAAAGCCGGACACCCCAGTGGAAGAGGTCCAGATCATTCCTTATATCCTTTATGCGGAAAAACAGAATTTCTGCCCGTTCCTCCGGTTCCGGATAAGGGGATGCCTCAGAATCGGGACGCGGAGTATGATTCAGCACTTCCTGGAAGAAATTTATTCCGTTGTTGTCAACAATGGCATGGTAATCATAGCCGGCCATGCACGCATACAGAAGCCCGTAAGCATCTGCCTCAAGTTCTTTTCTCCTTCTCATCTTTCTGTCCCGGCCTGTATCTTCGGCTTCAGAAAACAGGGCAACGATATCCTGAGCCACTTTCGGATTTGTCTCAAAATTTTGGATGGTCCGAACTGTCCCGTGCCAGTCATCATCTTTTGCCAGATGCGCCAGCTCATGCCCGAGAATGAAGGCGAGGCGGGCTGAACCGGTTTCTTTGTCAACATCTTTAAAACAGAATTCCATGCCTTTTCGGGTCAGAACAATCTTCCCGTCTTTCGATACCCATGCCAAGGGGCCGCCTGATTTGCGAAGAATCAGCAGTCTGTCAGGATATCGTTCCCCTTTCTTGTCGGCTGCGGCCCGAACTTGCCTGAAAATAGTCTGGGCCGTTGAAACAAGGGGATGGTCTTTTTGATACAAAGCCCCGTAAGTTCTGACCAGTTCGTCTGCGGTTTGTCCTTGTAGTGAGGCAGAGAAAATGTCAGGTGACGCGGACATGGAAACAAGGATGATTATGCCTGTGAAAATTATTATTCTTTTTGTCATGTTCATTCTCCTGAATCAAATTTCAAGGCGAAAATATCCCGCTGTTCTCAGTGTCTCTGTGTGAGACAGAAAATGTCACACAAAGGCACAAAGGTGATAAAATTTGACTATGCGCCTGCTTTTATCACCTGGGCCTGTTCTTTGTGTTCTTTGCGGCTTTGTGTGAGATATTTTCAGTGTCTCTGCATGTGACAGAATAAGCTCACACAAAGGCACAGAGAACACAAAGATGATAAAATGACTATGCATCTAACTTTTATCACCTGAGCCTGTTCTTTGTGTTCTTTGCGGCTTTGTGTGAGATATTTTCAGGGAATCCGTA
>JAOZLU010000537.1:2299-3573 GCA_029934695.1 Desulfobacterales bacterium
GCCTGTTCTTTGTGTTCTTTGCGGCTTTGTGTGAGATATTTTCAGGGAATCCGTACCGGGCTCAGATGTTTGATAAGAAGCCCAAGATCACGGGCAATTTGCCGCCTTTTGCCAAAAGAAACCCCTTCTGAACTTTCCAGGGCAGATTTGACGCTCCCAAGCATGGAATTCACAACCCTGTCATCTTCCACGCTTTTTACCGGGACATCTGCAAAGCCTTTCTGTATTCCCTCCAAAATGGATTCCTGTTTTTCCCAAAACGCCTTTGGAACTTCCGCATCTGACTGGGAGACCGCCCAGATAAGAAAAGACCACCGCCCCATCCTGAAACAGGCATTCCACGGCGTTTCTGACCATTTACCAGCGTTTGCAGTGTTGCCCTGCCATTTCGGGGATAAGAAATCCGGCATGGAAGTTTCAGTAGCCCCAGAAATTCGGTCTGTCAGATCCTGTCTGCCTGACCACAATCCGGCTCCGAATGCCCGATAAATATGGGCATCCTGCTCTGCAAGATTGAATCCATACTGAGCATGACCCTCCCAGGGGAGTTTCAGATCATCCTGCCTGACTGCCATTTCTTTCAGAAAAGCAGCCTGATATGATTCTGTTATCATATCTGACATTTCAGGCGTCCGGGACAGAAAAAGGACAAGACAGGCGGTGACAGCCACCGCAAATCCGGGGATAAAATACATTTTCTGCTGCCTGACAAAAATGAGGATTGCCACTGCAATGCCTGAGCAGACTCCGTTTCCATCTTTCGATCCCTGCTGCAATATTTCTTCATATTCTGTGTCCCGGGTGCTGATAATCAGGTCCGGTTCTTTGGTCGGCCTGTATCTGTTACTTGGCGACAGAAAACGATTGGAAAGTTTTTTTTTCATCTTTCTCATAAAAGTTGGCGGTTTATCTTCTGTGGCCTCCTCGTCCAATTCTCTTTCCATTCGTATCAGTCTCAACACCTCATCACTGCATATCCCGCATATCAGAATGTGGTCTCTTACCATCTTAGCGTCCTGTTCATCCAGCCAGCCCAGAACATAATCATGCAACATTTCATCTGTCGGATGGGGGCCGTCTTTTTCCACACGCCTCTTCAAACGCCGATATTCATCAGAGTCCGCGTCCTGTTGCAAAAATTCAAAAAAGGCCTCATCGCTTTTCAGAGCATTCTTTAATGATATATCTCTTTTTCTGTCCATGTTTCATTGCCTTTCTATATATGATTATACCGAATTTAAGGAATCCCGTTTAAACTTGCCTTAACATTCGGG
>JAOZLU010000537.1:3673-4756 GCA_029934695.1 Desulfobacterales bacterium
GGGATGGGTCTCTGAAAAGTTTTATAATCAGCCCTTCTGTTATTATTAAGATGGCATATTTTCAAAAATCAGGAAATATTTTTTTCCCAAATTTTTTTAATTGCTGACAGATCGTTTCTGACAGTCCTCTCACTGACTCCAAGTTGTTTTGCTATATGGGTTATCGCGGTGCTCGGGTCCAATCCGTCGGACAGCAATTGGTAGAATTTTGTAAAAACAGCATACTGACGCCTTGTAATTCTGTTGTTCGCATATCTGCCACTCAGTTTCTTCTTTATGTCTCTGACTTCCAGCTTACGAAAAACAGTTTCTGTTTCATCAGCAACGGATGCTTCATCAGGAGAAATATCAGGCTCAAAAAGCTTGAATCCGTCCTTGCAGGCTTTGTCGGACGCGCTCCTTTTTTTGTTGTAATTCGGATTTGGCTCATGGCTTTCCTTCCCCTCCTGTGTCAGGAGAATTTCCGGCCTTTGACAGATATGAGGCTTTGGCAATGATAAGAAGACACACCTGCCGCATATCTTTCGGATAAGGCTTTCCTTACCAAAAATTCTGAGAATTTCATTGCGGGCAGCTTTGCGAATATATCCGATCAGAATCGGCAGGGTATATCCTTTTTTCAGATTCATGGATCTGTCCGAAATTCTGTCAAGTATAAAATTGGCATATTCATTTTTGTCTTTCTTATGCGCTTTATGCTCTCCGAAAACAAGGTTTTCATAAACTTTAAAGTATTTGCTGATCGCTGACATCAGCATTTTGGAGGGATCACATCTGCCTTTCTCAAAAATCTCTCTTGCCTCTCCTTTCCTGATCAGATGACATTCCTCTGCAGAAGGATCATAATGCTCGCAGGGAAATCCGCCAAAACGTGGTTTCATGCCTTTGCAAAAAGCGTCAGTCAAATTCATAAAAGAACCTTTAAATTTTCAGATAGTTGTCGCTCCGGCCAATCTCGGTAACAGGCAATGCATCACATCAGCCAGTTTTCAAAGCGAAACATCGGGTTTAATCTTTTGATGGAACTGTATGCCATCCATGCCGACCAGAACGGAGGATATTCCGAATCATGTCTGAATGCAA
>JAOZLU010000538.1 GCA_029934695.1 Desulfobacterales bacterium
GATGTTTGATGTTGGATGTTTGATGTTTGATGTTGGATGTTTGAGATGTTCACTGAGAAAAGGGTCGCAGACCCAACATATTTGCAGAGGAGATTATGAAAAAACTGGGTATAAACGGATTTGGGAGAATCGGCAAACTTACGGTCTGGCATCATGTGGGGCGGAAGTATTTTGATGAACTCGTGGTGAATGTCGGGAGAAATGTCGGCACGTCTCTTGAGGATATCGCACATTATGTTGAGAGAGATTCAAGTTACGGTCTGCTTCGCGGGTTCCTGCACGGAAACAATTCATCGCCGGTTATTCACGATATAGACGAAGCAGCAGGAACCATGACAATTGATGGCGTAAAAGTCAGCTTCTTACGGTCTTTCAGGAATCCGTGCGAAATCGGATGGAAAGATCACGGCGTAAAGCTTGTCGCGGATACCACCGGTCAGTTTCTTGATCCGACCCTTCCGCCGGATCATCCCAAAGGCTCTGTCCGGGGGCATATTGAGGCTGGCGCGGATAAAGTGATTGTTTCCGCACCGTTTAAAATCAAGGACAAGAAATCAGAACTGGGCGGAACTATGCCGGAGGATGTGGTGACGACGGTCATGGGCATAAATGATAATCAGTACGATCCCAGGCGTCACAAGATTGTCTCCAACGCGTCCTGTACCACCACCTGCCTTGCCCATATAATGAAACCGCTTTTCAATGTCTTTGGTCCCAGAAAAATATTGTCCGCTTCAATGGCCACGGTTCACGCGGCCACAGGCTCGCAACAGGTTCTGGACCGACTCCCGAAAACAGGTGTCGAAGACCTGAGAAAAAACCGGAGCGTGATGAATAATATCATCCTCACCACAACTGGCGCGGCAAAGACGCTCCGGCTGGTGATTCCGGAGATGGAAAATATCGGATTCATAGCAGAATCAGTAAGAATTCCCACGGCCACAGGTTCTCTCATCATTCTCGTGCTGAATCTTCAGGAGGAACTGTCCGGCGAATCTGTGCGGCGGGAACTGATAAACGGTATCTACCGGCAGGCAGCAGCGGATGATCCCAGAAAATACCTCCATTATACGGAAAAACAGAATGTTTCCAGCGACATCATCGGGCTCCCCAGAGCAGCCGCGGTTATTGAGGGGCATGAGACACATACGCGTACCGCGGAAGTGACTATTGATCTGAAAAATGTTCCGGGAATTGAGCAGAATATTATCTCCACTCTGAAAAACCCGATTATCAGAGTTCCGGTGACCCAGGCGGTGATTTACGGGTGGTATGATAATGAAATGGGAAGCTATGTGAACATGATGGGGGACAGGACGGTTACTGTGGCGGAGAATATGTAGCGTCTTTTCACTTCTGTGCCTCTTTTATTTCTCACTTTCTTCATTCAGTTGTCCGAACCCTGATCCAGATTTTCTGTCCAGCCGGATGCGTCGTTCGGACCTGGCAGAAATCAGGATAATCCTTCCATCCTTAAATCAGGGTTCGGACAGTGAGGCTTTGTCCGAAAACCGGCTTTGCTCATATCAGTCTTCTTTTCAGCTTTTCATAAAACCCCTCACGATGTCTGATCATCACTATGACGATAAGCTCATCCTTCTCAAAAATCTCGTAAATGATTCTGTATGATGTGCCTTTATGGCTGAAATGACAGGAACGCATCCCTTTGAATGCGTATCCCAGTTCATCAGGCTGAAAGGGGTTTTCACGAATGTTTCTGAAGTGAACGGTTTTAATATTTTTAAGAACTTCGGGGGACAGTTTTTTCAAGTCTTTCCTTACGGCTTTGGCACTTCTGATTTCAAACATCCTCATATTCCTCTAAAAAGTTCATCTTCGCCTATCAGTTCTCCTCTTCTCATCTCAGCAAGGGCATCTCTCCGCCTTTTCATAAGTTCTTCTGAAAGCTTTTCGTCCACAAGCAGGAAAAGCGTCTCTTTTTCGGCATCCGTAAGGCTTTCAATCGCATTGAAAATTACAAGCGGTGTCATCATCGTTCTTGCAGTGTCCATCATAATAAAACCTCCTTTTCCGTATTTAATAAGTGCTTTTTCAATTCATGGATATACTCAGTTCCGCCAACTCACACTTCATCTGACGATCATTTTCAGTATATTCCCACCAGATCAAAAAGCTTTCTGACGCTTTTCTCGTTTCCGTAGTTCAGAACGGCCTCGGTCAGAAAAGCGATGTCCGCATATCTCAGGTGTTTATCCATCCTGCAGCCACAAAATCAAAGCAAAATATTATACTTTTTCATTTTCCGCCATAGCGTGGAGCGGTTAATGTTGAGGGCCTGTGCGGTTTTCCCCCTGTTCCAGCCGTATTGTTTCAGCAATGTGAAGATCATTTTTTTTTCGGCCGATCCGATCTCCTTGCTCATATCCGTCGTGTTCTCTTGGGGAAGCATATCACCGGCCGCGCCCTTCTGAATGGAAACAGGGAAATGCCTGCGCTCAATGACTGTTCCCTGGCATATTATCAGCGCATGCTCAAGAATATTCTCAAGCTCTCTTATATTACCCGGATAGTCATAATTTAAGAGCAGTTCCATGGCATCTTCCGATATTCTGTCAATCCGGGTGTCTCTTGTGGCGCAAAGCCGTTTGAGAATGTGAGAAATCAGAAGCGAGACATCTCCTTTCCTTTCTTTCAGCGGTGGCAGTTCAAGGCGCATGACATTCAGCCGGTAAAGCAGATCCTCCCGAAACCGTTTTTCTTTCACAAGCAGTTCCAGTCCCTGGTTGGTGGCGGAAATGATCCGGACATCCACTTTTGTTGTTTTTCTGCTTCCCAGCGGATAAAACTCTCTGTCTTCCAGGACACGGAGGAGCTTTGCCTGGAGAGACAGGGGGAAATCCCCGATTTCATCCAGAAAAATTGTTCCGCCGTCTGCCTCCTGAAACCGGCCGGGTTTGTCCCTGTCCGCACCGGTAAAAGCGCCTTTGACATATCCGAACATCTCAGATTCAAGGAGAGTGTCCGGCAGCGCGGCGCAATTCACCTTTACCAGAGATTTTCCAGCTCGGCTGCTGGCATTGTGGATCACCTTGGCAAGAATATCCTTGCCGGTTCCGGTAGGGCCTTCTATGAGTACGGTGGCCTCACTGGCGGCAACCACCGGCACGATTTCAAAAATTTTCTGCATGGCAGGATCTTTGCCCACCATGTCATAAAAGGTGTAACGGTCTTTTATGGCGCTGTTGAACTGATACATCAGGGAAAGGTCGGAGAGGGTTGCCAATCCTCCCACAATACGTTCCTCTTTGTTTTTAAGGGCCATGTAATTTGCCCGGATCGGAAGGGCCTGTCCTTCCTGTGTGACAATCTCCCCTTTTGTGCTTGACCGCGCCTTCCCGTCGGCAATGGTCCGGTTAAACAGAGAAAGTTCTTCGCTGGAATTTTTTCCGAATATTTTTGCACAGGGTTTTCCGAGCAGTTCCTCACGGGTATAACCTGTAATCGTCTCCGAAGTGGTATTGAAAAAGGTGACACGGCCGCCTCGGTCAACGGTAAGAACGCCGATATCAAGATTGTCCAGAATGATTTTGAGCCGGCGATCTTCATACCGGATACGTTTGATCAGATCATTGAAGGCAGAATGGTCCTGAAAAAATTCAATGCGCCCGAGAATCTTTCTTTCCGGGCCGTACAGGGGCGACACGATCTTTGTGATGCTCAATGTCTCATTGCTCTGAACTGTGAATTCAATATCCGGATTTTCAGATTTGATATCTGTTTCAGCAGTCTCGTAAAAGGCGCATTTTCCCCCGCACAGATTGTCAAGAAATACGTCACGGCAATATTTTCCGACAACTTCTGTCTGTTTATGTCCTGTGATGAATTCCGCGGAGCGGTTTATTGAGACAATCTTGCAGTCAGGCGATAAAATAATAACGCCGACAGAGAGATAGTCAAAAATACTGCCCAACTGAGTATGTTTTATCAGAATATCGTCCATCATTGTGCTGATCTCCGTCAATGGAAAAGAAACCCGGCTTTTCCGTCCGGCAACGAGAAACAACGTCCGGCAGTGGGTACAGGAGGAATCGGCTCATTCAGGGAAAGAATCCAGAATCCCCCGCAGCGCCGCAAGATTCTCAGCTTCATCAAACAAGGCCCGAAACGGAATGTCAAATCCGCTGACTGCCTGGCATTTCAGCACCCCTGAATCGGCTTTGACATGGAGGCGGTAACGGCTTTTATCCAAAATATACTGTTCGACAATCTGCGCGGCCGGGTCAATGATCCAGTATTCCCCCACCCCGTGGGCCGCGTAATCCTCCCATTTTGTGGTTCTGTCAGTTTTTTTGGTACCCGGGGAAAGCACCTCAGAGATGAAATCCGGCGCGGGAAATTTCGACTGCCCGGGCCTGAACTCCGATGCCTTGTCATTTTTCCAGAAGCAGACATCCGGCTCATAATCGTTGCGGGTCAGGGATATCAGCATTTTCTCATATCCCACAAAACCGAGATGATGAATTTGGACATAAGTGTCCAGAGCCTTCAAAAGCAGCTTTCCGACGATAGTATGCTCTATTCTTACAGGTGAATGCACGATGATTTCTCCGTTGATAAATTCAGCTTTCTGATCTTCGGTGATTTCCTCATAAAACCGCTCCCGCTTTTCCTGCTCCTCTGAAAGTGCGGACTGAATCTGTCGGGAATACAGGGCCAGCCGGGGTGAATGAAAAAGTTGTTCAAGAATGTCGTCCATGTTACCTCCTATATTCTGAAG
>JAOZLU010000539.1 GCA_029934695.1 Desulfobacterales bacterium
TTGCGCTGCGCTCCACCCACCCTACATCTCAGTGGTAGTGGGATGTTCTTTTTTAGAAATCGCCTTAATCCTCTTTGTGCAAAAGGTGGGACACGTCCATAAATCTTTTATGAAAAGCTTGACAACGCTTCTGGAGAGTGGTAAGTTACGATTTTGAATTTGGGAGGGAGTTTGTATTTTTCCATTATGACTGGGAAATTAATATGGGCAAATTGGATGATCTGCTTGTGAAACAATATCCTGACGGAAGGATGTTTGGCAGTTTGGCAGACAGAGGAATTTCAGATCCTTTTGGACAGTCAGCGAATTGGAAGAAGCTGAAAGACAGGCTGAAAAGACACGGATATTATCAGGTTTGGAATAATTTGCCGACATCAAGGATGCACCGGAAACAGATGAGAGATTTGAAATATCCTTATTCGGTCCAGGTTGCGGAGAATGTGTGCTTGTTCATAGTGTTAAATAATTTCCTGACGACGGATGTTTGACAGATACAGAAGTAAGAAATAACCTTAAATTAGTCTATGTTTCTTAATTATATTCATAATTTCCGAGCCGCAGCAATTCTGTTCATTGTAGCAGGGCACTGCATTGACGCATTCAACTGGGAGAACAATAAGCTTGCATATAACATATTATGTTTTTCGCTCAAAAATGGAACTGTCCTTTTTGTTTTTATAAGCGGCTTTCTGTTTCAGCATTTGTCTTATAAATACGATGCGAAAAAGTATTTTAAGAACAAAATAAGATATGTCTTATTGCCTTATGTTATTGTGTCAATCCCGGCAGTTATAATGCTTACTTTTTTTTATCAGCGCCCTGATATGAGCCCGGGCTTTTATGAAAATCCGATTCCGGTTCAAATCATTATGTTTTATCTGACAGGTGATCATATAACACCTTTCTGGTTTATTCCCATGATCACACTGTTTTATATAATATCACCATTACTGATCTGGCTGGATAATGAAAAACACATATATTACCTGATACCATTTTTTATTCTTGTTTCCATAATAGTTCCCAGAGGCGGTGGAATTCTGAAGAATTTTGTTCATTTTTTTTCCGTATATCTTTTTGGGATGTGTTGTAGCAGATACAAAGAAGCAATGATCAGAATAATAAATAAATATTTCGGAATGTTATTTGTTTTATATGCTTTAATTGTCATAGCAGGAATAATAAATCGTGAGGTTTCAATTTCAACAATTCAATGTCTGAACTACCTCAGCAAATTAATCGTATGTCTTTTACTGGTATCAATTTTTCATAAATATGAGGATATTATAAAGGGTAGGGGCGATTATCTGGCATCAATCAGTTTTGGAATTTATTTTATTCATTCTTATGTGATTCAGTCTGTGAGATTGTCAACTTCCGGCATTTTCGGAAATCCGATTCCAGTTAATGGGTCAATAATATTGCATCTTTTATTGTGTATTTTTGTCGTCACTATGTGCTGTTTAATCATTATGTCATTTAAGCGTATATCTGGAAAATACAGCAGGTTTGTTATTGGCTGCTGAACACAAATTGAAAATTCGGCAATATGCATCGGGTGGTCAATAAACAGAGAGGTCTTTATATGCTTAACTCATTTTATATTCGTAACTTTCGTTTGTTCAGAGAATTTTCAATAGAAAATTTTGGGCGGGTTAATCTTATTGCCGGTAAAAATAACCCAGGTATGGCAATACAGATGACAGGAATAGGAAAATTCGGAACAAATAGCTGTTGAACAGGGGCCGACTGTATAACAATTGAGGTAAGGCAGACTATTATAATCAACTGACTGCACCAGCAAATACGTTGACAATTAAGATGTCTCAGAGTGTGATAGGCAAATTAAAGCTTATCAGTAAGTAAAGATAAGGGGAAAAAGGGATAGTATGTGCGGAATCACAGGCATAATCAATCAAAACGGCAAAGCTGTTGACAGAGAACTCCTCAAAAACATGGCCGATGTGCTTGAACACCGCGGGCCTGACGACGAAGGATTTTATATAAACTCTTCAGACTTCCCTCTGGAAAACTTGAAATGGAAACAGAGCCACGGAAAAGGAAATGTCGGGTTGGGACACAGGCGATTGAGCATCATTGATCTCTCCACCGGTCATCAGCCCATGCAGAATGAGGACAATACCATCTGGATATCCTTTAACGGCGAGATATATAATTTCATAGATCTGAAAAAGGAGCTGATCGGCAAGGGCCACATATTCCGGACCAGCAGCGACACAGAGGCCATTGTCCACGCGTATGAAGAATGGGGAGAGGACTGCGTGAAACATCTCAGGGGCATGTTCGCGTTTGCAATATGGGATGAGAACAGACAGACCCTTTTTCTGGCAAGGGACAGACTCGGCATCAAGCCGCTTTATTATTACTCGGATCATTCAAAGTTCATCTTTGGCTCGGAAATAAAAGCCATCTTGCAGCATCCTGATATGAAGCGGGAGATTCAGCCCGAAGCCCTGTATGATTATCTCTGCTTTCTTTATGTGCCGGCCCCCGGTTCCATTTTCAAAGGAATTTACAAACTCCTTCCCGGACATACCCTCACGGTGAAAGAGGGAAGGCTTGCTGACAAGGAATATTGGGACCTGAGTTTTGCTGAAAACACTCGAATTTCTGAAAAAGAATGGTGCGAAAAAATCATTGAAAAGCTCCGGGAATCAGTGGATATAAGACTGATCAGCGATGTCCCTCTGGGTGCGTTTCTGAGCGGGGGGGTGGATTCCAGTGCGGTGGTCGCGCTGATGTCATCCCTGAAGACAGAGCCGGTTCAGACCTCCTCCATTGGTTTCGGCGAGGAGAAGTTCAATGAACTCCCTTACGCGCGGGAGATTGCAAAGGCTTACAATACAGATCACCATGAGATGATCGTCTCTCCGGATGCCGCAGGCATTCTGGAACAGTTGACATGGTATTTTGATGAACCTTTTTCGGATTCATCGGCCATCCCCACCTATTATGTCTCCCAGGTGGCCCGGCAGAAGGTGACAGTGGCCCTTTCCGGTGACGGAGGGGATGAAAACTTCGCGGGTTACAGACGCTATTATTTTGACCGTCTGGAAAATCAGCTACGGGCGATCTTTCCCTCTGCCTTCCGCCGTGATGCCATCGGCGCACTGGCCAGAATCTATCCAAAGGCAGACTGGCTCCCCCAGTTTTTCCGTGCCAAAACCCTGCTCACCAATCTCTCACTCGATCCGGTGGAAGGATATTATAACTCCATGTCATGGTTCCAGGCGTTTAAAAAAGATATCTTATCGCCGGATATGAGAAAGGAATTAAGCGGATACAATCCGATTTCCCATTATCACAAGTATTATGACAATATTCAGACATCCGACCCACTCTCCAAAATTCAATATCTGGATATTAAAACCTATCTGACAGACGATATCCTGACCAAAGTTGACAGGGCCAGCATGGCCCACGCGCTTGAGGTCAGAGTTCCTGTTCTGGACCATGAATTTATGGAACTTGTGGCCACAATTCCTTCGGGACTGAAATTAAGCGGCAGAGATTCAAAGCATATTTTTAAGAAAGCATTGGAGCCGCTCGTGCCTGAAAACTGTCTCCACAGGAAAAAAATGGGGTTTTCCATCCCCCTGTCCCAGTGGCTGAGAAATGACCTGCGGCCGGCCTTTGAGGAAAAAGTTTTTTCAGCAGACGGATTTGCTTTGAATTACCTTGATAAGGGTTCCGTGTCCATGCTATGGAAGGATCATCTGAGCGGGTTCCGGGATTACGCTTTTGAACTCTGGTCAATTCTGTTTCTTGAAGAATGGGGGAGGCGGTGGGTTTGAAGCAGTATCTGGCCATAAGTTTTCCGGCATTATGAAACGAACCTCCGCCTGAACCGGGCGGAATCATTCACCGCCGGATGGAAACCGGCCAAGGTCAGCTTTGTTCAGGCCCGGGAACTGAACTAAAGAATCGGACAACTCCCCAACTGGCAGATGCATCCGGACAAATGTCAGCAGAAGTTCACACTTATGACCAGAGCCTGAATCGGGATTATATTATATATGGAAACTAAGGACGGTTTCAAATACCAGCAGAATTATGATTTTGTTGCGGCAGATCAATTGATTTTATCGGCGTTGAAATCGGACAGATTGCCGATGTCTTTGCTTTCGACACAGTGCAGCTTGCCATACGGACGGGCAGAGTCGATGTCATGATCGAGAATCAGGACGGGGACATATTCCATCTTGAGGAGCAGCGTGACCTTTCAAAAAGCGACCTGTACCGGTTTGCCGGTTATCATTTTCTGGATGCTGAAAAGTATCAGAAGCAAAAGAGGAAAAAGAATGAAAAGAAAAAGTTTGCTGACATAATCATCGCATCCGGTGATGTCACAGGGACAAAAAAGATTGTGACGGAGTCAGGGACTTATGAGCCGGCAATTATCAATCTGAGCGACAGGAACGGCAGGAAAATCCTTGAACACATAAAAAATGCCGTGAAGGACGGTGACACAGACCGGCTTCTGGAGCTGATCTTTTTGCCGTTATACGGGAAAGAAAAGGGAGCACGGAGAAGTGAGTTCGCTCTGGAAGTGATCGCTTATGAACGTGAGCTTCTGAAAATGGAAAAAATGGATCCCCAGTTCATAGCCATGACGTTTATTATGGCAAACAAGATAATTGAAAAAGAGAAGCTTGAAGAATTATGGGAGGAAATTAAAATGTATGACATTGATATTCTGGATATCGCAAG
>JAOZLU010000077.1:0-2845 GCA_029934695.1 Desulfobacterales bacterium
GATGTTCGATGTTCGATGCTTCAATTTTTCACTTTCAACTCTTGAGATATGATGATGTTTGACGAAATTTCAACATTTTTTGACAGGACAGTTTCTTATGGCCGGATGATCAAGTTCAGCCATACCATATTTGCCCTTCCTTTTGCCCTTGCAGCGGCAGTGCTTGTCCACAGAGTCTCTCCGCTGACTGTCACCAAGATATTCTGGATCATTATGGCCATGGCCGGGGCGAGATCCGCAGCCATGGGCTTCAATCGTCTCGCGGACGCGTCCATAGACGCGAAAAATCCCCGGACAGCCAGCCGGGAGATCCCCTCCGGTGCCATCTCCATGAGGGAAGCCGCTGTTTTTATCGGTATCTCCGCCCTGTTTTTTATCTTTTCCTCGGCAATGCTTTCGCAACTCTGTTTCCAGCTCTCCTTTCCGGTACTGGGACTGCTGTTTCTGTACTCATACACCAAACGGTTCACCTGGCTTTCTCATATCGTGTTGGGGCTGGCCATTGGCATGGCTCCCGCGGCTGTGTGGATTGCCGTGAGCGGTGTACTCTCACCAAAAATATTAATGCTGAGTTTTGCGCTGCTCACCTATATCGCCGGCTTTGATATCATCTACGCGTGCCAGGATGTGGCCTTTGACCGGGCAGAAAAACTTCGCTCAATTCCTTCTGTGTTCGGCATCGGAAAAGCCCTCCGCATATCTGCAATTCTGCATGTGATCAGTGCGATATGTCTGGCATCCATTTACTGGCTTTTTTCTTTGAACCCTGTTTATCTCGTATTCGCGGGAATCATTGCAATGCTCTTTTTTATTGAACACAGGCTCGTAAATCCCGAAGACCTGACAAAAATCAATATCGCCTTTTTCCATGTAAACAGTATCATATCGGTACTCGTTTTTATCGCCATACTTTTCGGAGAACTATTGAGATGAGTTATCAGAATTTATCAGAATTTATCGCCCGACTTGAGGCCCAGGGAGAACTTCTCAGAATCAGCGACGAAGTTTCACCCATACTTGAAATCACCGAGATCACGGATCAGATGTCAAAGCGTCCTGGCGGAGGAAGAGCTTTGCTCTTCGAGAACGTCAAGGGGTCACGATTTCCTGTGATCACCAATGCTTTCGGAAGCAAATGCAGAATCGGACTTGCCCTCGGCTGCCGGAACTTGGATGATCTTGCAGACAGACTCAGGGAAATACTGGATCAGTCGCCCCCTGCTTCGATGGCCGAGAAGCTGAAACTCATCCCCAAGGCCCTCAGATGGTCCCGTTTTCTTCCACGGACAAAGCGTATTCCGAATCCGCCGTGTCAGGAAGTCGTACTAAAAGGCACTGATGCGGATCTGACGCAACTGCCCATACTTCAATGCTGGCCAAAAGACGGGGGGAGATTTATCACTCTGCCCGTGGTGTTTACAAAGGGTCTGAAAGACGGAAAGAGGAATGCCGGCATGTACCGGATGCAGGTGTATGACAAAAACACCACAGGGATGCACTGGCATATCCATAAAGACGGGGCGCATCATTTCCATGAGTACAGGAAAGCAGGCAAACCCATGGAAGTCGCCGTCGCAGTGGGAACAGATCCTGTGGTCACTTACTCCGCAACAGCACCCATGCCAAGGGGCGTGGATGAGATGCTCCTTGCCGGATTTATCCGCCAGAATCCTGTGACGATGGTAAAAGGTGTCACGGTGGATATTGATGTGCCGGCCGACGCGGAGTTTATTCTGGAAGGCTATGTCAACCCTGATGAATCGAGGATTGAAGGCCCGTTTGGCGATCATACCGGCTACTACTCCCTTGAAGATGAATATCCGGTCTTTCATCTGACAGCCATCACCCACAGGAAAAATCCCGTGTATAGCGCAACTGTGGTGGGCAGGCCCCCCATGGAGGACTGCTATCTTGCGCTTGCCACAGAACGCCTTTTTCTCCCCATGCTGAGAACCGTCATGCCCGACATAAAAGACTACTGGATGCCCTGGGAAGGCGTTTTTCATAATATCGTTACGGTTGCCATTGACAAGGCATATCCCCATCATGCCAAAAAAGTGGTGAGCGGCTTATGGGGAATGGGGCAGATGAGTTTCTCCAAGGCTATCGTCGTGGTTGATGATGATGAAGCATTGTTGGGAAATGGCGGGGCGTTGCTCAGGCATATTCTTGAACAGATTGATTTTAAAAGCGATATCACCATTGCTGAAGGAATACTTGATGTGCTGGATCACTCCGCACCCCAGCCGCTTTTCGGCTCAAAAATAGGAATTGACGCCACTGCCCGCATTGCCGGAGAGCATCTCCGTTATGATCGAAAACAAGGGGAATCCGTTCCTGACGGAGAGCTGCTTTCCCAGCTTCAGGAAAACGACGCGGGTTTTATTTCATTGAGAAATGTTTATGGCGGGAGCAATCCTCGCCTCATCCTGATGAATATTGCAAAGGAAGGAGAAAAAAATTCCCATTTTTTCATTGAAAGCATATCAAAAATAATATCCGAAGGCATCATTCTGCTCTTTGACACAGACATTGATCTGCATGACAACTCCATGACCCTGTGGAAGATGTTCAACAACACGGATCCCGCACGGGATATTGTAATCACCCAAGATCGGATCATCATTGACGCCACACGCAAAGGCCCGGCAGACGGACATTCCAGACAGTGGCCGGAAGATATTGCCATGACGCAGGAAATCAGGGAGAAAGTGAATTCAAATTTCATCATACGGTCGTGATGCTGACAGCCATAATTGCGGCAGGCTCCCATACAGACGCGGGGATCTCCGTGTGAAATCACACCCAGACATTGCCGGACACATTGCCGGACACATTGCCGGAC
>JAOZLU010000077.1:2945-6898 GCA_029934695.1 Desulfobacterales bacterium
ACATTGCCGGACACATTGCCGGACACATTGCCGGACGGGGTTTGCAACCCCGTCCGAAATATTTGCCGGGGATTGACAAAACATTGCGGACGGGGTTGCAAACCCCGTCCGGCAGAGGATACCGACGCGGCGATCTCCGTGTGAAATTACACCCAGACAGCAAATATCTGTTTATCCTGAAACGAAATCTGCTCCTGTCTGTACTCCTTGTTCTTTCTGAAATCATAAATCAGCAGACAGCCTTCCTGCAACGAACAGGTGTCCAGATAATCGCTCAGCTGTTCCAGTCCCTCCTGATGTTTTTTGGGGCCGTACCACCGTTTCAGCTCAATCACATATCGTTTATTCTGACAGGTGATGACAATATCCATGCGCCGTTCGTCGCCAACGTGCGGCTCTTTGAAATCAAAGCCTCTGCCGTTGATAATCGGTCTCAGATAAGAGAGGAACAGCAGACGCCCCTCCCGTTCCAGGAATTTTGCGTCCCGGTTGGAATAATGCTCCTTCATAAATGTCTGGAAGCGTTGCAGAATCAGTCTGACATCCAAGCCGTCAGGGGTATAAAACTCCGGCCCGCCGAACCCGTTCACCTCACGATACGTTGTCTGGAGCAGCCCGGACATGATGTGGGCATAAATCCGTTGCTCGAAGATGCGGTTATGAATCTGGCAGCGTCCCTGCTCTGACCGGATGATAATCCCATACAGATGCCCCAGATTAATCACCGGGTTGGTAATGGTAAACGGAAAACTCTCCCCGTTAATGGCAATCTGAGAAATCAGTTCATACAATTCCGGGTTGTTCTCAAGATTCTTGGTCAGGCTGTCAAACAGGGTTGTAGTATAGCCTTCATCGGCAATCATTTTGAAGGCCGCCTCCACATCAGCGACCGACCAGTTCTTATCTTTCCGCTGAGGCACGATTTTTTCATCAATGAATTTGCAGAGTTTGCTGACCAGCCAGGGATAGCCGGAGGTGTAGTAGTACAACTGTCCGGCGATGGCCGGAATATCCGGCCGGATACCCTTCTCCCTGCTGTAATCCTGCAACATTGTCCTGATTTCATGGGACGCAAAGCTCAGATCCACCTCAAAATCAGCGGCAATGTTCCAGGGGCTGTTGTATTTATCCTGAGCAGAGTCGAAGGACTGTCTCCGATCATCCTGCCGGATTTTGGCTTTGAGGGTTCTGACATCATGCACCCCGGCCAGGATAACCGAGTGAAAGGTGTGATCCTGACCTTTGTTCCGCTGCAGATATTTGTTCCGCAGCATCCCCAAAAAAGTCAGAAAGAGTTCGTTGTTCGCACTTTTATCCACCTCATCAATCAGCAGCACCACCGACTTGTCCGGCAGCATATCCCGAACACATCGGGTGATGAAGCGTGACAGAGCCGGAATATTGGTGATCTGTTCAAGCTGCTGTTCAACAAAACGGGCCGCTTCTGCCAGGTTGAGAAATTCAAGTCTGGCCAATATCATCATCAACACTTCATATATAAAACGCTCCTGCCTCTTGTAGGCATCCGGGTCTATTTCCTCAAATGTGATTTCCAGAGCCGCATAATCATCCCGTTCATTGAGCTGTTTTGCCAGCAGAGACAAGATCGTCGTCTTGCCAAACTGCCGGGGGCGGCTGATGGTAAAGTATTCCCCCTCTTCGACAATTTGAAGGATTTGCCTTATTTTCCCGGATATATCTACCATATAATGGCGGTCGGGAACACATAGTCCGGTATCATTAAACTTTCTTCGCATACATTCACCTCTTCGCTTGCTGATTGGCAATGGAAAGGACAGGATTCAGAAATTTAAAAAAGGTTCAGCCGCACCCGAAGCCGACCACGGTCACATCGTCCTGCCTTTCCTCTCCGCCTTTGTAATCTTTAAACGCATGAAGGAAAACATCTTTTTGTTTTTCAAATGGTTTTTTACCGGATGTCTTCAGAAGACTGATAAAACGGTTCCTGCCAAAACCGTATCTCTTTTTTCCGCCCAACTGATCTGAAAAGCCGTCAGTCAGCATATAAAATGCTGTTTTCTCCTGGACAGGGACAGTGTGATTGCTGAACACAAAATTCAAATCCGAGCGTTTGTAGCCGATGCTTTTTCTGTCTCCTCTGATAAAAAAGACTTCGTCTTTAATGATATAAAACAGAGGCAGTCTTGCCCCTGCAAAAACTACGCTTCCGAAATCATCTTTTTCCCCTTTCCCCTGTCCGGAAAAAGGAGGCCTGATGAAACAGATCGCCGCGTCCAGTCCGTCATCGGAAAGGGCATCGCGGGTATCCTGATGAAGTGAGGTTTTCACGAAAGCATTCAGCTTTCCAAGTATTTGGGCAGGGTTCCGACATTCTCCGTCTTTTACTATTTTTGTGAGACCTGAAGAGACAATCATGGTCATAAGCGCGCCGGGAACCCCGTGTCCGGTGCAGTCTGCCACGACAATCAGCACACCGTCTTCAAATACATGCGAGAAGATGAAATCCCCGCTGACAACATCCTTGGGCATCCAGATGATAAAACTTTCCGGGAAAATTGTCTCCAGTATATTCAGGTTCGGTGTCAGGATGCTTGTCTGTATCATCCGGGCATAGCGAATGCTGTCCATGATCTTTCCGTTTGCCTTGATCAGGGTGGCATTCTGTGTCTCAAGCTTCTCATGGGCCTGTGTGAGAGACAGGTGCGCCCTGAAACTTGCTTCGAGTTCTTTCTGAGCTTCCTCATCGTGTTCCGTGGTGTCCACCAGCGATCCCTCATAGCAAAGCAGGCGTCCCTGACTGTCAAGGACCGCCCGGACAGACAGGGATGCCAGAAACACGCTGCCATTCCTTCGGCGCAGCAAGGCTTCAAAGCCTGAAACCCGCTCTTTGGAGAGGAGAATCTGCCTGAGCATATCCGGATCGTCAGGATTCGTGTAATGCTGATCCAGAGAATTGGGAAGAACAAGGAGTTGTTCGGGAGAAGAGAATCCCATGATTCTTGCCAGAGACGGATTTGCACTGATAAAGGAGCCGTCCGCGCCTATCTGGAAAAGTCCCTCCACGGCATTTTCAAAGATGCTGCGATATTTTTCTTCGGCTTTCCGAAGCCGGGCAATCTGTTCTTTCAGGCTTTTGCTCATTCTGTTGAAATTGTAAGCCAGTTCTCCGATTTCATCCTGAGAACGGATTTCAATCCTGTAGTCCAAGTTTCCTCCGGAAATCTCATGTGTGCCTCTGAGCAGTTTTTTAATGGGGTCTGCCAGGAGTTTGGAAAGGAAAACAGCCAGAATGAGGGCCGCTGCGATCAGGCATACGGAAAGGATGACTGTTTTTTTTGCCACTTCGATAAGCCTGTCCTCGGCTGCTTTCAGAGAAATATCCATCTTCAGCAGGCAGATCGTCTTTCCCACAGAAGTGACAGGATGGACAAATTCCAGAAAATTTTCCTTTTCTTTCCGTATCTGCCGGTGATTCCGGGTTTTGCTCAGGATGGCTTCCTGATAGAATTCGTCGAGAACATAAGGCCCTTTTCCGAGCCCGCGGGTATCTGTCAGGGGCCTGCCTCTGAGATCAATTACGGCTACAGAAGCCACATCACCGCTCTCCACCAGTTCATTGGCATTGTCCAGAACCGTGGCATAGTCCATTTCAAAAATGTATGTGGCAGCCATCTGGGTAAATATTTTTGTCACCGCATTTCCCCTTTTCACAATTTCGCTGCGTATGGCATGGCTTTCGAGGAAATAAAAATAGGCAGTGAAAACAGTGACGATGACGACGAGCAGAGACAAAAGTGCGAGAATAAGCTTCCGACGAATACTCATCCGTATATCCAAAATCTTAAATTTAAATTTAAAAATAGAACCTGCCTTTTCCCCGAAGCTTTACCATTTTGCATTACTCTTAATCATACGCTTGCCCGTATCCGCTTTGATTGAGAGCAAGTTAATCATATCAAGCCATACGAGGG
>JAOZLU010000077.1:6998-18290 GCA_029934695.1 Desulfobacterales bacterium
TGTTTTTCCAGCTTCTGCTTCAGAGCGATGGCTTCGCGGACATTGCTGTACTCGCTGTCCTGCCCCTTCACATAGCCCTTTGTGGAAAGTTTCCTGAAAACTTCCGCGGCATCTTTCCGCTTTGTTATTTCCAGGAAGGTAGTCTGAATCCCCTGAAACATGGAGTCGGACAGGTCTTTTCCCGCGACCCAGGGACCGCGGTAAATCGGTTCGGATTTCCAGAGAATCCGGATATCGTCAAAGTTGACTTTCACCTTGTTCTTTGCGGTGCTGGACACAGCACCGGCATCTGTCTGGCCGTTATAAACCGCCAAAAGAGAATTGACGTGTCTTTTCAGATACTCAATCCTGGAAAAATCTTCCAAACGGATGCCTGCTTTGCTCAGTCCCAACATGGGAAAAAGAAAACCGGAAGTCGAATTGGGATCGGTGAATGCAAAACTTTTGCCTTTCAGATACTGCAAGGTTTTGATGTCGGACTCTTTTCGGGTGATAATCAGGCTGTGGTAGAATTCCGTGTTGTCATCGTCAACGGTTCTGACAATCAACCGGGCACCGAAATCGTCATGGGCCTTCACATAAGCAAAAGGCCCGAGATATGCCACGTCGGCTTCTTTGTTTTTCAATTTTTCAACGGCCTCGTCATAAGTTTTGCTTGCCAGCATCTGAACAGGTATTCCGATTTTCTTTTCCAGTGCCTCGACTACGGGCGCGTAGGCCCGGAAGTTTCCCATGGTGGAACGGTGGGGGATAATGGTGATTTTAAGGGTTTCTTCCGGAGTTTGGGCTGCCGCTCCCAGAGGAAAAAGGAAAAAGAAAAGAAAAATGATACTTGTCATCGCAAAGAATCCTGAAGATGGGACATATAAACGCTTCATGGTTTCCTCCGTAATATTTTTGCAGTTTTTTTTATATACTGAATGATCCTCTGTCGCTAAAAGCCTCTGTGGTTTTTTATTTTTATAATGATCACCTCCTTCAAAATTGCGGATGGCCGCGGTATATTTTTTCTGTGTACAGGACACACCCCCATTTTTTGTCCTTTAAATCAGATACTTTTTATAATATAGGCATCTTTCATCGGCCGGTTTGCACTTTTCCCTTATGACAGAAGCGTCGAAAGGCAGAGAATCCGAGGTCTTTGTGCCTTTGTGAGAGACAGAATCTTTCACAAAAACTGCAAACTGCTTTCGACGTCCTCTGTGGGAGAATGTCAGGAATATCATTTTTTTATCTGATTGTCAAGAGATTGTTGCCTATATGCCCAGCAAGGTGTCATTTTTGAGTATATTATCTTACTTTTCAACGGCTTAGATGGCTACTTCCGGGATTGCTGCCCCCCATGCCTTCAGTTCCCATGCTCGGATATTCTCATAAATATTCCTTATTTGTAGCCTCGGAATAGATTCCGAGGCTGATAGCAAAACCGGCTGTCATAGTTCCAAGAACGGCTTTTTTCATCTTCAGTTTCTTTTTGTTTTTGCCTGTCCTTCCAATATCAGTTGCAACGCCTCTTTCCTGATCTTTTCCTCATCCACCATTTCGGCAAGTTCCGACTCGGAATAGTGACCTTCAAAGGCTTCGAGCGCAGCATTGTCCAGTGCGGGTTCATAAGCCTCTTGAACCGTCTCTCTCAGTTCCTCCTTTTTCAGATAATGCCCCCCGGCTTTTCTGCGTTTATTGATTTGACTGATTTCCCGGACAGCGTTTCGGATGGAAACTTCCCAGGAGCGTGTTGTCCGTTTCTGAGCGTCTTTTTTAATCAGATGGAGCAGAAGAACAACTAGGAAACTGCGAATTTTATTGATCTTATCATCTTTGCTCATCTCTTCCATTTCTCCCAGCAATGCCATTGCATCAATGTAGCGTCCCTGCTCAAGGCAGGTTCTGAGTTCAAATAATTCTTCCATGATGACTCCTTTCATTGTTATACGAAACTCCAACTCCCGCTCGGAATCCCGTCTCGGAATAAATTCCGAGGCTGAAAGCCAAAGCAGGCTAAAGCCAGCTATTCCAGTGCGCTTTAGCGTACTTGAGCTGTCAGCCGGGGGATTTATCCCTCGGCTTTCCTGATTTTTGAAAACTCCGTCCGGTGCGGCTTTACCATTTCGGGCAGCCAGAGGCCGCCGCTGTAAAAACAGGGGGTTACGGTCTTAGCTTGATGCTTATGGGATTGATCCCGCATAAGTTCGCCGGGACGGATATCTCTTTGGCGTTCTCCCGATATCATCCGTATCAGAAACGAATATACCAGTTGCAATTCAGAATTGCAAGAATTAAATTCAGGAGTTTTTGAGGAATGCAAAGGCTGGAGGATGAGGTTATAAAAAAAAGTTGAATTTCTCTGATTATCATGGATTTGGGGGGAAGATACAAATTTTTAAAATTATCATATCAGAAGGATCCGATTTTTCCCGGGAAAAGCCGGTCGGAAAAAAAGAAACCTGGGTTTTTACCCCCTCGGAAGATGAATTGCAAACGTACTTCCCTTTCCCAGCGCGCTCTCCACCGTAACCCGTCCGTCATGGGCCTGCGTGATATGTTTTACAATGGCAAGTCCCAGGCCAGTGCCTCCCAGCTTGCAGCTTCGGGCTTTGTCAACCCGGTAAAATCTTTCAAAAAGGCGCGGCAGATGCTGCTTTGAAATACCCATGCCGTGATCCTGAACCTTTATGATAATTTCTGAATCTGAAAGTGCGGTCTCAACACGGACGACACTGTTTTCCCTGCTGTATTTGATTGCATTGTCCAACAGGTTCACGACAGCCTGTTCCAGCAGCGGCAGATCTGCTTTTGCCGAAAATGTGTCCTCACAGGAGATGTCTATCCGGATATTTTTCTCCTCTGCTTTTGCCTGGCAGGCCTGAACCGATGCCCGGATCACTTCTTCCACCGAGCCTTCCTCCAGTTGAATCTGTCTGATTTCATCTTCCCGCTCAATCTTGGACAGCAGCAGCAATTCTTCGATAATTGCAGCAAGACGGTTGACATGCTTTTCAATAATCGCCAAAAAGCGTTCAGCTTCTTCAGGATTATCCACCGCACCATTCTGAAGTGTCTCGACAAAGCCTTTTATCGCGGTCAGCGGGGTCCTGATTTCATGGGAGACATTGGCCACAAAGTCCCGCCGAACTTCTTCAAGATGTCTGAGATGAGTGACATCATCCAGTACCACAAGCGTTCCGATCCGCTTTTCATTGGCATTGCAAAGCGGAGCGCTGCGGATATTCAATATTCGCTCCCCATTTTGGCGCAGAACAATATCCCTCTCTGCTGTTTGCCCGCTGGAAAGCGTTTCTTCCACAAAAGCGTGTAATTCCCGATTTCTGACGACTTCCTGAATGGTACGGCCTTTCATCTCATGCGAGCTGTTTTTCAGTATATTCGCAGCAGCGTGGTTAATACTGAGAATCCGTTCTTCCATATCAATGGCGATAACCCCTTCCACCATGCTTGACAGCACCGCCTCATATTCATTCCGCTGACTGATAACGGTTTCTATCCGCTCCCTCAGTTGGACCGCCATCTGGTTCATCGCGTCGGCAAGACCCGCCATTTCTTTTGTATTGGGTGCTGCCAGTCTGTGTTCCAATTCGCCTTTGGCAAAATGTTCGGCGACCTGTTTCATCTCCTCAATCGGATGGCTGATACGGCGGGAAACATAGAGACAGATTCCAGAAGCAAGAAATGCGATAAGACATCCGCCGAATGCGATCCTGATCTGAACGGATTTCAGTTCCTCATCCACAGACATCAGAGGGATGGATGTCCGTAACACACCTTTCACGCTGTCATTTATTTTCAATGGCAACGCAACATACATCATTCGCTGCTCAAGGGTCCTGCTGTAACGAATGGCCGTTCCCACCTGTCCTGCCGCGGCTCGGATCACTTCGGGCCGGTCCCCGTGATTTTCCATGTTCCCAGGATTTTTTTCAGAATCGCCGACAACTCTGCCGTTGGAGAGCATCACCGTAATGCGGGTCAGTACAGAAGCTCCGATTTCCTTGCAGACAGGGTCAACAGACGCGATATCCTGAGAAAAAAGCCGCCGGGCAATCTGTTTTTCCAAAAGCTGACTCTGCGTTTTAAGGTCTGCCGCTGTGCGATTCAGAAAAAAATGTCTCAGCGCGCTTGACGCGTATCCGCTCACTGCACCCAGGGAGATCAGTATAATCAGAAGATAAGAAGGGTAAAGCTGCCAAATCAGTCGTTTCTTTTTTTTCATGAATTTTCCCTGAATCTGTATCCGACCCCCCTGACAGTTTCGATATATTTTCCACAGGAGCCGAGTTTTTTTCGTAATCCCATAATCTGAACATCAACGCTGCGATCTGTGACCGGGTAACCTTCTCCCCGAACTGCGTCAACAATCTGTGAACGGGTAAAGACCCATCCCGGACGCCGTGCGAGCAGAGAAAGAACCTGAAACTCCGTAAATGTCAGGTCAACCGGCTTTCCTTTAACCAGAAGGGCACGCGTTCCAGAATGTATCACAAGATCATGAACCCGAATTTCCGGCGTGTCATCGTCGAGTTGTTTTTTCCGCCTTCGGATGACCGCCCGGATTCTTGCAATAAGAATTCGGGGAGAAAAAGGTTTGGTGATATAATCATCCGCGCCCAGTTCCAAACCGGTCACGATATCTGCTTCCTCACCTTTTGCCGTCAGCATGATAATGGGAATATCCTGGGTTCCGGGATCATGTTTCAATCGTTTCGTGACCTCAAGGCCGTCTATGCCGGGAAGCATGAGATCAAGAACAATCAGATCCCCCGGGCCTGATCCGGCTTTTTTCAGAGCCTCTTCTCCGGATGCGGCGCGGATCACTTTATAGCCTTCCCTGGCAAGATTATATCTCAGCAGTTCCAGGATGTCTTCTTCGTCGTCAACAATAAGGATATTTTCTTTGGGCATGATATTCTTTTTTTAAGGCAGATTTTTTCCATGTCTTACAATTTCACCCTCGATCATATAAATGACTTCTTCAGCGATATTGGTGGTATGATCCGCCAACCGCTCAAGATGGCGGGATATCAGGAGCAGATTGATCAGATACCCCAGACAGTCCGAGGAGCGTTTCATGGCCTTCTTTATCTGATCATAAGCTTCATTTTTGATGTCATCAACCTCGTCGTCTAATTGGCAAACTTTGAGTGCGAGATCAATATCCATGTTGACAAGTGCATCCAGGCTCCTTTTCAGCATAAATTCAACCTTCTCCACCATGGGCGAATAGTCGAAAACAAAATCATGATGATCCTGTTTTGCCATAATTTTTATCCGTTGGGCAATATTCACCGCCTGATCTCCTATTCTTTCGAGGTCATTATTTATCTTGATCACAGCGATAATAAACCTGAGATCAGCGGCAACCGGCTGATGCAGGGCCAGAACTTTCAAACATTCCTCCTCCACTTCGACTTCCATTTCATCAATCTCATGATCATCATGGATGATTTTCTCCGCAGGTTTGTCATCAACAGATTCAATTGCCTTGCCGATGAGATGAACCCGATCCTCCACTGCTGCCCCAATGGAAAGGATCATTTTTTTTATCTTTTCAAGCTCCCTGTGAAAATGCTTGGTCGCGGCCATACAACGTCTCCTCTGTAAATCGAAATTTGAAACGTAAACTTGAAACTTAAAACGCAAACTTTATCCGAAACGACCTGTGATATAATCTTCTGTCTGTTTCAGTCCAGGTCTTGTAAACAGTGTATCTGTATCATTGATTTCAATGAGTTTCCCTATATAAAAAAATGCAGTGACATCTGAAACTCTTGCGGCCTGCTGCATACTGTGGGTGACAATAATGATGGTGTATTCCTTCTTGAGTTCGTAAATCAGTTCCTCAATTTTCTGAGTGGCGATAGGGTCCAGGGCTGAACACGGCTCATCCATGAGAAGGACTTCAGGCTCAACAGCCAGTGCCCGGGCAATGCAGAGACGCTGCTGCTGGCCTCCTGAGAGTCCCAAGGCTGATTCGTGAAGTCTGTCCTTTACCTCGTCCCAGAGTGCAGCCTGTCTGAGACTCTTTTCCACCCGGATTTCAATAAAGGCTTTATCTCTGATTCCGTTCACCCGCATTCCGTAAGCGATATTTTCAAAAATCGTTTTGGGAAAAGGGTTGGGCTTCTGAAACACCATTCCCACACGGCGTCTGAGCAATACCACATCCAGCGAAGGATCATAAATATCCTCGCCGTCCAGCAGTATCTCCCCCTTCACCCGGGTGATCGGGATCAGATCGTTCATCCGGTTCAGACATCGCAGATATGTGCTTTTCCCACAACCCGAAGGGCCGATAAGGGCTGTCACCTGCTTTTTGACAAATTCCAGATTAATATCATACAATGCCTGGAAATTGCCATAAAAAAAATCCAATTTTTTTGAGGCTATTTTTAAATTTTCGGTCATAATATAAACATTCTCAGAGGAGTTCAAAAATGGAGCCCTCTATTCGGAATTTTTGCGTTTTTCGGCGGGGCGCAAAAATTCCGCCTAGGGCTCCATTTTTGCACTCCTTTCCACTCTTTCCCGGAACCAGTTGGAATAATGCGTTTTTTCCGAGTCACTTAGTTCATTGTTCGCTGTCAGCGGCAACTGATAACTGGCCACAGACAACGAACTATTTCAAACGCCTCCGAAGGCGGGACCGCCAGATAATGGCGCCAAGATTCATTCCCAAAACAAGGGTAATCAGCACAATCGCCGTCCCGTACTGAAGGGGCCGTGTTTTTATGATTTCTGTGCCAGCGGTGGCCAGGACATAAATGTGATAGGGAAGTGCCATCACCGAATCGGAAATTGATGACGGGAATTTGCCCGGGGCAAAGAACACCGCGCCGGTAAACATGATGGGAGCCGTCTCACCTGCGGCCCGGCTGAGTCCCAGGATCGCTCCGGTAAGAATTCCGGGCAGGGCTGTCGGGAGAACCACCCGGGAGATGGTCTGCCATTTGGTCGCACCAAGGGCCAGGGAAGCCTCTCGATAAGTGTCGGGGACTGCTTTCAACGCCTCCTCTGTGGAGCCGATAATCACTGGCAGCGTCAGCACCGCCAAGGTGAGCGCACCTGCAAGGATGCTGACACCCATCTTCAGCATGACGCAAAAGAAAGCCAGTCCGAACAGCCCGAAAACAACCGACGGGACCCCGGCAAGATTGCTGATGCCGAGGCGAATGATTCTGAGCATACAACCCGGGCGGGCGTATTCGTTCAGATAGATTGCAGATGCCACCCCGATGGGCAATGCCGCAATGATGGCACCCATGCCGAGGCACAGGGTTCCGACAATACATGGGAAGATGCCGCCTCTGGTCATTGAGTCTGTCGGCTCCTCCGTCAAAAATGTCCAACTGATGGCTTCCATCCCATTTTTAAAAACAAAGAAAATAATAATAAACAGTGCAATGCCGTTAATGGCGGCACCGAGTCGGAAAAGCGTAAACAAAACGCCCTGAACAATTTTCCGACGACGCTGAAGCCGGGCAGCGGATTCTCCTATGAGATTCTTTTCCACGGCCTCCTCCTTGTCTGACACATCCGCCTGATCTTCATATTCTGAAGCTGTTATATCCATTTTATCCGTCAGTTGAAAGTGAAAAGTTGAAAGTGAAAAGTTACGCCCCCTGCATCTTACACCTTTAAAGCGAAGCTTCCCCCACCTGTCTGTATTTATTGGTGATGTAATCTGCTATGATGTTGAAGATAAGGGTAAGAATGAACAGTACAATCCCTGTTGCAAAAAGGGCGTAATAATGATCGCTTCCGATGGGAGCTTCTCCCATTTCCGATGCAATGCTGGCCGGCATGGGTCTGACCGGGTCAAATACGGATTCAGGAACCATTGCCGCACCGCCCGCAATCATGAGAACGACCATGGTCTCTCCGACGGCCCTGGACATGCCCAGAATGATACCCGTGCAAATGCCTGAAATCGAAGCGGGAATGATGACCTTGATGATGGTTTCAAGATGGGTCGCACCCAGGGCCAGGGACGCTTCTTTTAACGCAACCGGCACACTGTGTATGGCATCTTCTGAAATGCTGCAAATAGTGGGAACAGCCATGAACGCCAGCATCAGTGCGGCATTGAACAGGTTCAGGCCTGTGGGAACATCAAACACTTCCTGCAAAAATGGGGCCACAAGCACCATGCCGAAGAAACCGATCACCACCGAGGGCAGTGCGGCCAGAAGTTCCACAAGGGGTTTGACAATCTCACCCACCTTATGAGAGGCGATCTCTGCCAGATAAATTGCAGTCATCACTCCGAGGGGAACGGAAATGAGAGCAGATAAAAATGTGACTGCCAAAGATGCCACGATCAGGGAAAAAATCCCAAAGTCGGCAGGCTCCGATGTCGGATACCAGTATTCTCCGAAAAGGAACTCTTTGACAGAAACGGTGTTAAGAATCGGAAGCCCTTCCTTGAAAAGAAATATCATAATCAGGAAGAGAATAGTAATTGACGCCGATGCAATGCAGAAAAAGAAGATTTGCATCATCTTCTCTGTAATCTGACGTTTTTCCACCATATCATTGTCCTTATATATTTGGATGTCAGGTGTTAAGAAATTTCTTCTTAACACCCAATATACCTGAAAGCCTCTGCCAATGCTCGGTTCGGATCCGAACCATTCCCGCCGGATTTGTCAATCCGGCGGGAACGTGGGAGAGAAATATTTCAGAGTTGCTGACACTCTGTTAATACAGAGGCTGACTCTGTTAATACAGCCTGACATACCCGCTTTCACTGACATTGTTCTGCCCTTTTTTGGGACTCAGAACAAATTTGATGTATTTAAGCGTGTCGCCTTTTGGCCAGCCATTGGTAAACATGAAAAGCGGCCTGCTGATGGGAAACTGGCCGTTCAGGGTGGTCTCTTCCGTGCCTTCGACACCGTCCACCGTCAGTGCTTTCACAGATGTGTTCAAATACCCGATGCCGATGTAGCCGATTGCATTTTTATTGGCTGAAACTGCCTGAACGATAGCACCGTTGGAAGCCATGACCGAGGCTCTGGGCATTACCCTCTCTTTTTTCATGATTTTCTTCTCCCATGTTTCATAAGTACCTGACGAGGTATCCCGCGAGATAGCGACAATTTTCAGATCCGGCCCGCCGATTTCCTTAAAGTTTCTGATTTTTCCCGTATAAATATCTTTCAGTTGCGCCGTGGTAATATTGGTAAGGGAATTGTCAGGATGCGTCACCGGAATGATGCTGTCATAAGCGCAGGCAAAGGGAACCGGATAAACGCCCTTGTCCACGGCCATTTTAACTTCTTTGTCTTTGATGAAACGTGAAGCGTTTGCAACGTCTGTTGTTCCGTCAATCAGGGCCTTGATTCCGTTGCTTGATCCGCCGCCGGAGAGGGATATTTTGATATCAGGATTCTCTTTCATAAACGCTTCCACCGTTTTCTGCGCAATGGGCAGCACCGTTGTTGAGCCTTTGATCGCAAGTTGTCCTGCCCACACAGAGCCGGTTATAAAAATGAATGCCAATGCAGAAGCCAATACTGCAAAAACCTTTTTTTTCTTCATCCTCATTTTCTCCTTAAAATAAAATTTTAATAAAATAAATATCCTTTCAGACTTATGAATCATCAAAACTCTTATGGCCAGCTTGTTTAAAGCCTGAGGTTATAAAATAAAATTGTTAGATTATTATTAGGAAAATATGAGAATTTCATTAATTTTTTTAAATCTTTTTTCAGCCTTAATATTTTGCAGACTGAAACTTCAATTTACTATGGATACATCCACTACCCCATACAAGCTCGCAGGGGATTGCCAAATCCCCCGCCATTCACTGACTGCCCATACAAGCTCTTCCTGCAATCTGTATCCGAATTTATAAGAGGAATGACCTTCTTCCCATTCAGGATGAGACTGAAAGCCTTTACGGACAAGGAAGGAGACCCAACCTGAGAAAAAAACAGGTTCCCGTTCAGGCGGGATGGAAAGAAAAAAACTTTCCTTTCAGAAAGAAAGCTGATAAGGATTCTGTCAGCAGGTCTGATGATGACATGACCGGTCTTTTTTAAATCCGGGCGGATCAGCGGACAGGATGCAGTGAGGCATTTCAGACTTGACACCGCAGTTTTATGACACTTTTAATCAAAAGAGGAGGTGATTCTTATGACAACTGAGTATCTGCTTCGGGATTACGGATATGAGGAATTTTCACAGCGACTTGATCTGGCTTCGGATGTCTTCAATCTTCTCAGACAGGGCGGTCAGACTGCGCCGGGAACTGTACACAAATTTTGAACAATACATTTTTTTAAAGACTTGTAAAGTAATTTTTTTATGATATAGAGTGTTGGAAATGGATCAGACAGTGATCTCATATTATAAAAAGTTCGTAGTTCCGCCTTCAGGCGTGCCAAGTACCTGGCCATAATGTTTTCAGGCATCTGCATATGTGGAACAACTTTTTCATTGTGAACCGCGGACGGACGCAGATGAACGCGGACGGCCTGTCTGCCGGACAGGGTGCGGACTCATCCATGTTCATCCGCGGTTTGTGAAAGCTGTTTTCCCGGGGAAAATTCCGGAAAACTTTTGACCGGGTATTTACGAATTTTTCGGGATTAAAAAAACTGTAAACCGATAAATGAAGGATGCTTTAATCCTGAAGAAAAATTTTGGATGCAGTACCAACCCCCAAAACAATTATTAAAACATAGCAGGAGGAAATGAAAATGAGCATCGGATTAAGAACAAAAATTATTATGGGCTGTTGCGCTCCCATATTTCTGGCAGCCATTCTCGCTGCTGTGGCGACCTTTAATATCAGGTCAGTGTTTGAAACTTCCGGGATTGAGCATGATCAGGAACAGACAGAGCAGATGAGCGGAACTGATGAAAGCGGGAACAGCCTGATCGGGTCTGAAGCTGGAAAAAAAATTATGAATGAACTGCTTATGATGATTTCAGGCATAGCCGTAATTTTTATTACTGTTCTGTTTGCCAGCTTTTTCCTGAGCAGGAGATTCATGAACGCTGTTGAAAACATTATCGAAACGCTTGCGGAACTATCTGAACAAATCATTTCCACATCAGATCAGATATCATCCGACAGCCAGCAATTGGCGCAGGATGTATCCGAACAGGCATCGTCCATAGAGGAAACCTCCTCCTCTCTGGAAGAAATATCCTCAATGACCAAACAGAACGCGGACAACGCCAATCAGGCCGATCATCTGGTGAGCAACTCAAAGCAGATTGTCGGGACGGCCAACGAGTCCGTGGTCAAGCTGACTGTGTCCATGGAAG
>JAOZLU010000540.1 GCA_029934695.1 Desulfobacterales bacterium
GGGCATTGGGATTTATTTGTTATTTGTTATTTGTTATTTGTTATTTGTTATTTGTCATTTGTTATTTGTTATTTGTTATTTGTTATTTGTTATTTGTTATTTGTTATTTGTTATTCGGAAAGCGGTGGGACTTTCATCCCTTTCTCTTTTCCCATTAATGATTTAAAATCGTATTCTTTGCCAAGAACTCTGTGAAGGAGCTGGTTTATGTCTTCTTTCCTGTTTTCCCGGATCATGTCAACCAGCCCCTTGTTTATCAATTTTTCAAAAAGCGGTTTGTGGACTTCCGGCTCATGTTTTTTGAGTAAAAGTTTTTTGCGTATGGCTCCCATCAGATGGAGAAAATCAGCATATTCCTCCCCGAATTCCTTTTCAAAATCCTTTCTCAGTTTTTTTGCAAACGCGGGGCTTTTTCCTGAAGTGGAAACAGCAATGAGCAGGTCTCCCCGTTTTACAACAGAGGGCAGAATAAAATTGCACACCTCAGGACGGTCAGCAATATTGCACAGTTTGCCAATACGTTCCGCATCAGCATGTATCCGCCAGTTTGATTCCTCATTGTCTGTTGCGCCAATGACAAGGAACATCCCGGTAAGGTCGGAAGTCTGGTAATGCCGCTGTTTCAATTTGACAGTTTTGCTGTCTGAAAGCTCAAGCAGTTCTTCCGTGACAAGTGGGCTGACAACGGTTACCATTGCGCCGCACTCCAGAAGCGTCCCGACCTTCCGTGTGCCCACGCTGCCGCCCCCGACCACCAGACATCTTCGATTCTGTATATCAAGATTTACAGGATAATATCTCATAATTATATATATTTTGTATTTTCAGCAGATCAGAAAAAAAAACGCCGGCTCCGGTCCGAAAAAGCTCCGCGGGATTGACAAATCCGGCGGAATTGCCAACCTGGACGATAATGGGAATTGTCATAATTTTTCGGTCTGCTGATTTTTTCAGTTTTATCTGTTTAAATTCGACAATTATTATTTCTTGTAACCTTCTGAAATAAATTAAGAGTAAAATTTCACAGACTGGCATTTACCGTTCAACAATTTCAGTGAGACAGCTTTCAACCTTTCACTTTTCAACTTTCCACTTTAAGGCCCAGACACTTCTATTTTCATAAGGTCTTCAGCGATAACCAACGGGCCAATATAAGTTTTCCGGCATTGTCTTTCAATATCTTCTGCATCACATTCAGGATAAAAATGGGTAAGCACAAGCTTTTTCACATCTGCCCGGGTTGCAATTTTACCGGCAAGGGAGGGTGTCAGATGTCCTTTGACTTTCAGCGCATCCGGAAAGGCTGATTCGCAGATAAGAAGGTCTGTATTAACAGCCAGCGTAATAAGGTTGTCACTGAAATCCGTGTCACCGGAATAAACGGCTGATACTCCCCGGGAAGTGGTGATCCGATAGGCAAGACTCTCGTCGCTGTGTTCAACAGGAAGCGATTCCACAGTGAAGTTGTCAAATTTTCGGGTATTAAATGCCTTGTTGTCAAGCTCAATGATATTAAAGATATCCGGGCCAAGTTCTATCCAATCACCATAAACCGTTTTCAGTCCGTTGTAAAATTGGGAAAATCCCTTTCCGGCCACAATGGAGAGAGGGGTTTTGCGCTGATATCCGCCAGCGTATTTATTGGAAAACAAAAACGAGGCAAGCTCACCTGTATGATCCGGATGGAAGTGGCTCAGGAAAATCAGAGAAATGTCAAAAATGGTTGTATCGGCTTTCAGCAACTGCCTGATGGTGCCAGGCCCGACATCAAACAGTAGTTTTGTCCCCCCAATTTCCATCAGCACAGAGCAGGAACTTCGCCTGAGTGAAGGCACACACGTTCCTGAACCGAGTATCGTTGCATATATTCCAATATTTCCAAGGGTCATTTTTTTCGTTTTTAACCTTCCAAACTTGTCTTTAATAACATCTGTCAAATTATCCAGATTTCTTTATTCCCGAAACCATATCAGAACGCGGGTTTTAAGTCAACTTGGATAATAGCGGTTTTATTTTTTTCCATTGACAAGGATCATAACCTCCCCAAATCTGTCTGATATTTGGGCATTGATATTTGTATTTGAGGATGGTGGGTTCCGCTTCGCTGCACCCTACATTTCTTGTAATCATCATCAGTTGTCTGAAAGTAGGATATTGCTACCTTGAAATACTATTTTTACCCTATTGACCTATTGACCTGTTTTATGAGAAAAATAAAATTAAAAAATGGTCGCGGACAGACTTCCAACTTTTCATTGTCGAATAAATTAAATTGGGCATCCTTCATTTTGCCTGAAAAGCAGTTTACACTTTTCAGATGAAATGTCCGCAGTGCATACGGCCTAAAGGCGGAACTACGAATTTTTCGGGATTAAAAACTGTTCTTTACATAAGAAATAATTTGTGTTATATTTCCCAACTTTTTTAAAAGTAATGATATCAGGTGATCAGATTCAGGCGTGTTCCGGTATTGCATACACTTTAAAATCGGCCTGAATCAGCCGGAGTGAATCAGAAATTGCTGTTTTATATGCCTGAATCTGACAACTAAAACAAATTTTTATTGAGGTTTGACTATGAATAAAGAAGATATCGAATATTTTAAAGAGCTTCTGACCAACAGGCTGGAAGACCTTCTGAGTCAGGCAGATGATACAGTTTCAGGTATGACTGCTCAGAAAGAGAACTTTCCGGATCCTACAGACCGGGCTTCTCTGGAATCGGACCGGAATTTTATGCTTCGTATAAGGGACAGGGAGCATAAACTCATCAAAAAAATTAAAAAAGCCCTTCTGCGCATTGAGGAAGGAACCTTTGGCGTATGTGACAAATGCGGGGAAGATATCAACATCGAGCGGGTCAGGGCCAGACCTGTCACAACCCAGTGCATTGAATGCAAAACAAAAGAGGAGGCTTTGGAAAAAGCCCTCGGATTATAATGGAAAAGGGAAGGATTGATCTTCATATCCACTCTGATGCTTCAGATGGAACCCTGTCGGCGTCTGAAATCCTTGACCTGGCCCGGGAACTTGACCTCGGTGCCATTGCGATCACAGATCATGACACCATTGAAGGCTCAAAAGCACTTATTGAAGCTGGAATCCCGAAATCGGTTCAATTTCTGACCGGAATTGAGATCAGCGCGGAGCCTCCCCTAGATTTTCCCTGCGCCGGAAGCCTTCACATATTGGGCTATGGGTTTAGGACAGATGACCCTGCCCTGAACCGGACTCTTGAAGTCCTCCGGAAAGCCAGGAAAGACCGGAACCCTCAGATGACAGAGCGCCTTAACCTTATGGGAATTGATCTTTCTTTAAACGAAATTGAAGATCATTTCAGGGAAGGTCAGATTGGCAGGCCCCATATTGCCCAACTCATGATGAAAAAAGGCTTTGTGACATCTGTTGATGAGGCATTTGACAAATATCTGGGCAAGGGCAAGGCAGCTTATGTGAACAAATACCGTGCAGACTGCGGAAGGGTAATTGAGATGATCACCGGAGCCGGCGGCATCCCTGTCCTTGCCCACCCTGTGTTTCTGGAGCCTCTTAATGACGAACCACTTGAAAACCTGATTCGTGCTTTGAAAGACATGGGACTCAGGGGTATTGAAGTGTATTATCCCGAACATTCGCCAGGCCTTATGTCGCTTTATTCCGATCTTGCCAGACGTTATGATTTGCTGATGACGGGTGGAACGGATTTTCATGGTTCGATGAAACCTGATATTCAGATGGGGTCAGGAAAGGGTGATTTTTTTGTCCCTTATGCTTTATATGAAAAACTGAAATCAGAAATCAGGGATTAAAAAATTATGATAACCCAAGTTGCCACCTGTACAACGGCAACCGGAAATCAGCCAGTTACTTCCTGCTGACAAGCTGCGAAACGTATAATCAGCAGCTTATGTTAACAGATGGCAACTTGGGTTATGATAATTGATGACCCTGTAGCTGATTTCCTTCTCGTTTCAGATTTCCAAAGATGATAGAACAGAAACTTCTATATGAATTCAAGGATAAAACCCTTCTTGAAGAGGCCTGCCGCCACAGTTCCTATGTGAATGAGCAGGGGGTGGCAGATATGAGGGACAATGAGCGTCTTGAATTTCTGGGAGATGCGGTTTTAAGCCTTGTTGTCGGACATATTCTCATGCAGCGTTACCCGGCTTTGCTGGAGGGTGATCTGTCCAGAATGCGCGCCAGTCTGGTCAACGAACTGCAACTGGCAAAAATTGCAAAGTCAATGAATATAGGCGTTTACATACGACTTGGCAAGGGAGAGATTCAGACCAACGGCCGGAAAAAGAAATCCATTTTGGCGGACGCTTTTGAAGCAATCATTGCCGCTGTCTATCTGGATGGCGGTTTTTCAGCTGCATTCAAATTCATTGAAAGCCATTTTTCAGTGCTGATCACTTCCATTGCAGAGCCTGCCTCAAATCATGACTACAAAAGCCAGCTTCAGGAAGTGGTACAGGTCACCCACGGGCTGATGCCTGGTTACAAGGTCATCCGGGAAAAAGGCCCGGATCATAATAAAACATTTGTGGTGAAAATCAGCGTGGGAGAATTGAAAACAGAAGGGGTTGGGAAGAGTAAAAAGATGGCCGAGCAGAATGCCGCACGGAAGGCCCTTGAAATGCTGAAAATTGATGCTTGATGCTTGATGTTTGATGTTTGATGTTTGATGTTTGATGTTTGATG
>JAOZLU010000541.1 GCA_029934695.1 Desulfobacterales bacterium
AACATCAAACATCAAACATCAAACATCAAAATTTGAACATCAGACCGAGTTGTTTCAGATTCTGTCCCAATTCGTCAAGGTTTTTTGTTGCTGTTTCCAACTGCCTTGCGCCATCCACATTCTGCATGCTGGCATCTTTGATGCTCTCCATGGCCTGAAGCAACTGATCCATGCCAGTTAACTGCTCCTGATTTGAAGCGGCGATCTGAACGGTTGCATAAGTTGATTCCATGACACTTTGCGACAGTCTGTCAATGGAATCACCTGACTGGATGGACAGTTGGACTCCTGCTTCAACAGCTTTGCTTCCCCGCTCCGTTGCCATTACCGCGGTACTGGTTGCTTTCTGAATGTCATTCAATATGGTTTTTATCTGGTTTGTGGCTGCTTTGGACTGATCCGCAAGGGATTTCACCTCCTGTGCCACAACGGCAAACCCTCTGCCGTGTTCCCCCGCTTTAGCAGCCTCTATGGAGGCATTGACGGAAAGGAGATTGGACTGATCCGCCAGATCGTTCACCGCGCTGATAATTTCCCCGATGCTCTGGGTCTGCTCACTGAGTTTCACAATGCTTTCCGCAACATATTCCATTTCCTCTTTGATGCGGTTCATGCCGGAAATAGCATCCTCAGTGGCCTTTTTTCCTGCATCGTAGGTATGGGATGCCTGATCGGCACCTTTTGCAACTTCGTCAGCCTTCTCATTTGCAATGTATGCGGTTTGCCTGACTTCTTCCACCGTGGTGGTAATTTCGCTTACGGAACTGGATGTCTCAGCGGAACTGGCAGCCAATTGGGTGGCTGTGCTTGAAATCTGGGTGATGGAAGATGCTATGGTATGCGTACCTTCTATAATCTGCTGAGTCTGACTGCGGAGCGTACCCAGCATATAGTAAAAAGCGTCTATAAGCGTACCGATCTCATCAAGCCGTGTCCCGGGCTGAATTGTGATGGTCAGGTCTCCGTCAGCCATCAGGGTCACTTTGTCACACAAATGTCTTAAAGGCATGGCAATGGACCTTACTGTGAAATATCCCACCGTACATTCAAAAACCATCAGGATAATCCCCACCCAGAATATCTGCAATCCAAGATGCCTGACCGGGGCGTAGGCCTCAGATTCTTCGATTTCCGAGATGATGACCCAGTTAAAATTGGCTCCCAGTTCTTTGATCTCCATAAGAGCGTAGGAGGACAGGACGTTTACCCCCTGATAGTTTTTTGTTATTTCAACACCGGTCTGGCCTTTTAATCCCTTGCGGACGGTGACTGTGTCAATTTTCTTTTTCAGATCAGTCAGCGTTTTATCAGATCCCGAATGTGTGCGTATGAGGGAATCTTCTCCCACAATGTATGTTTCCCCTGTTTTTCTCATGCTTTCTTTTTCTTTCATAATGCCCCTGATCTGTTCCGCACTGACTTGGACAGTTATTACAGCAGCGACCTCTTTCTTCTCATCAAACACGGGTGCGCCGATAAAGGTGCCGACCTTACCTGTTGCCGCATATTCTGTGAAGTCTTCCATAACGGCCTTTTTTTCTTTTACCACTTTGGCCCAGACCCTTGCCAATCCCGAATCTTTGTAGGGGCCTGTATTCAGATTGGTTCCGAGGTCCTTGCCCTGTTCCACAGTATATATGATGTGACCGTGGCTTCCGCATATAAAATGAATGTCCTGATATCCGAAAACTTCCGAATATTTCCTGAAAAAGAGATCAATTCCTTCATAGATGTCCTTGTATTCTTTTGCAGTCACATCAAAAGGCCCGTCCGGATTTCCGACATCATAGTGCGCCTTCATCATTTTTAAAGCATCTGTGACATGCCCGGACACTGAAATCATCTTCACATCCTCCATTCTCTCCCGCAAATAACTCAGAATCTGATTTTTCCTGATTTCATTTACCACGGAGAGTTCGTTAAAAGCAGCCGCTTCGAGCGATGTTCTGGAATAATAAAAAGTAAGTGACGCCACCATTATGATGGAGAGCAATGCCCCCATCAGGAAGAAGGCAACCAGCCATCTCATCACGCTTTTTCGGAAAAACTGAAACATGTTATTCTCCAATGTGAATTTTATAAATTATTGTTTTTTAAAAAGCCGGGTTTCTTTCCCACTCATAGAAGCCCGGCTTTTTTCCTGAAGGAGCCGGTTATCCCACTCAAAAGCCCACTCAAAGGAACCCGCTTTTTCCCCGAATGAATTTCTGTATGTATCATTCAGATACCAGATTGACAAGCGGAAAATTTCCAGGTGACAATTATCACTCCTGATTTGACAGGAATGGGAGCAGTCTTTATTCTGCCTGTGAAGCTGCAGAGATTTGGTTTAATAAAGATTTCATATCGTTGAGGATCTGAATATTTCCAATAAAACCGTCAGCGCACATAAGAAAAAGGTTATGAAAAAAATCGGTGTTGAAAACGATGTGGAACTGGTGCGGTATGCCATCACCATGGGGCTTATTGATCCGGATGTCTGGAAATACGGGCAGGGCCTGTATAGGTTTTAAGTTTCAGGTTTTAAGTTTCAGGTTTCAGGTTTCAGGTTTCAGGTTTCAAGTTTCAAGTTTGCGTTTCCAGTTTTAGGTTTTAGGTTTTAAGTCTTATAAAAAACTGTGAAAAATATTTATTATTCGTTTTAAACGGCAGATATTGACTGTCTGTATGAAAGTTTTATGCTTTAACGTCTTTTAAAAACTGTAAAAATTTCATTTTCTGCTTTGAACGGGCCGTCTGTATGAATTTTCTTGTAAGATTTTTCTTATGTTTTCAGGATTTTTCCTGGAAAAAATAGGATTCGTCTAATTGACACGCTCCTGCTGAACCTGTAAGTACCTGTGCAAAAGTTTTGTAACATTTTTATGGGGTTTAATTCTGAATTTTCAGAGTGTTACCTCTTCAAAATTATTGGTCAGGTACTTAATATATGCCGAAAGCTGAGGGGAATAGAACCTGCAATCCCGAGTTTGGACTGTGCGCAAAGAGGCCGGGCGAAACCGGACAGACGGCAGAACCGAATTGATGCAGGGACTTGGTTTCCCAGGCTGATGTATGTTTTTCTGCGGATGTTCCGCAAATACAGGGAAATTTCCGTTTTCCCGAAAGGAGGTGATGTGTGATGATCAGCTTCGGCTTGCAAGGGAGAGCAGGCCGGGCTTCTGATGAGGTATGAGTGTGCCCTCTCCCGGAATGTGTATCCTTATTATATACGGAGCCTGTCCGATTCAGATCAAAGAATTTTCGGAAATTCGGAATGACCGCAGGAGACTTCTGCATGCAGATTTCATGCCGGAACAGACCCGGATTCAAAATTACTTTTTCTGCCGTCTCCCTGATTTTCAAAACAGAACGGCATCCTTCATTCAGCAGTTCACATTTTTTTAAAAATGACATTCCCTGTTTTCTGCAAGGCGTTTTCTGTATCACAAAAAATACATTTTTTGAAAGAATCCGGAAAGTGTCAGCCACTTTTGAAGGATGCCGACAAAACAGAGGATAAGGAAAAATGGGAAAGAAAATATCAGTCACCTTTCATTTTTACTTGACATGTCCTGTCTGTCCGGTCATATCAATTTTTGTTAATGGCTGTTTCAAATATAATTGCGGCAGTTCCGTCAGGAGATTTCTGCATGCAGATTTCATGCCGGAACAGCCCTGATCCGAAATTATTTTTTGTCGCCCTGATTCCCGGGAAGCGGGAAAGGAGGTGTGACATGGAAACGTAAACCTGAAACTTGAAACGTAAATTTGAAACGTAAACGTAAACTTGAAATGTTCGGAAAAGATAAGGAGACTGAAAAATGGAAAGGGGAACAGCAGTTGTTCTGACGGCTGTCCTGGCCGCTGTATGCGGCATGACAGCTTTCGCACCCGCAGCGCAGGCGGCGGTCATTTATGTGGACGCCTCAGCCGGCGGAAGTGACACCGGCACCTCATGGCACAGTGCCCACACCGACCTTCAGGACGCGCTGGCACGGGCCGCCGACGGAGATGAAATATGGGTGGCCGCGGGAACATACAGCCCCGGGCCCGACAGGTCTGACAGCTTTCACCTGAAAGACGGGGTGGGAGTGTATGGCGGCTTTGACGGCACGGAGACCCGCCGGTCCCACAGGGACCCGGGAAACAATGTCACCGTCCTCAGCGGCGGGGACAGCAGTCTCAGCGTGGTGACAGCGGACAGCGGCGTGGGTGCTTCCGCCGTTCTGGACGGTCTCACCGTGACCGGGGGATACAGCAGGGATGTCGGGGGCAGAGGTGCCGGAATGTTCTGTGAGGGCAGTCCGACCGTGAGAGACTGCACTTTCAGAGGCAGCAACGGCAAGAGCGGCGGTGCGATATACAGCACCGGCTCACCCGTGATCATCGGCTGCACATTCGTCGGCAATGACGGCGTGTTCGGCATCCTGTATAATGGGGGCACTGTGAGGCTGGAAAACTGCACCTTCGCCGGGAACGACTCCCATCTCGGAGTGATATACAATAACAGCAGTGCGACGGTTGTGAACTGCACCTTTGCCGGCAACAGCACCTGGAGGGGCGGGGGGATATATAATGAAGGCAGCCTCACCCTCAGAAACACGCTCCTTGCCGACAACACAGCCCTGGCAGCCGGCGGACATGAGGATTTTCAGAATAAGGGCAGTGTCACTGCCGTCCGGAATCTGGTTGAACACTCCGACGGATACACGCCCGGCCCCGG
>JAOZLU010001084.1 GCA_029934695.1 Desulfobacterales bacterium
CTGAAATATGCGTCATTTGGTGTCCCCAGACGTTTTATCGGCATGATAAGAAGTTTTATTGAATCTAAAGGGGCTACTCCTCATCAAAGATTTAATAAGGTAATTAAAGAGCAGAAACAATTTATAACAGATGAGTATCTTTCCCTTTCCCGAAAGTTACCTCAATACAGAGATATAATTAAAACAGGATTTGATTTGTATGATGAAATAATTGATACTATAGTAAAAGAAAATAAGAAGAACAGAAAGACAAAGCAAATAACTATCGGTTTGGAAGAAAATAAAAATGTGAAACTGAACAGGATGGTGAAGTTTCTTATCGGGGCAGGACTTTTATATAACCTGTCAAATATTCGTCATGGAAAAGAATATGAAAGATATATCCCTCATCTTCTATTTCTTATATCTGAAAGAGCATTTAGCAAAGGATCCAGTTTTAATGCGAGGGAAATAGTAAAATTCATAAAACAGAAGTCAATCAGATATCCGGTGCGGAGATCTTTTAAAACATTATTAGGGGAGCAAGTAATAAGAAATCTTCATCTCAATTTGCCGCCATGCAATAATTGCAAGGCTGAAAGATTAACTGAGGAACAAAAATTCTGTCACCAATGCGGAAATCAGTTAGTGACTCAATCCGTTTTTGAAGCATGTATGAGCATTCCAATTGACGAGTTGCCCATCACCAAATTGCAGAAAAAAAATATAAAAAAGCAAATAGGCTTGAAGACACTTGAAGATATCTTGTCTATCCCTGACCCTGCAACTGAATTACAAAAAGCAGATTATATTGGAGAGAAGAGATCGGAACAGATATATAGGGCAGTAATATACCTGAAAGAAGAATTCCTATCATAATGGCAAAGAAGAATTTCAATTATCCAATAAACAGCTTTGCATCTGTTTCAAGGTTAAATACACAAAATTTATTTGACAAAAATTTTGTGGAACCTGACAGATCGGCAATTGACAACTTTTTCAACGAAACCAGATCATTACATACATTGATTTCCGATCCGAATAATATCTCTGGGCAACTGACAAATCTGATTTTATTAGGCCATGTATCAGCAGTTGAAAGCTATTTTCGTAAAATCATAAGAAAAATAGTCAACATTGACGAAATCTCAAGAAAATTATGTGAGAATCAAAGCATCACTTTTGGAGCAGCAATAACTCATGACAAAGAAATGCTCCCTGAAGCATTGATCGAGGATTATTCTTTTGCGAATGAAAAACGGATTAAAGAAGCTTTCAAAACATTTTTAGGTGTCAAAGGAAATCCTCCGGATTCTGTCAATGAAATACTGAACCAATTTTCAAAAGTATGCCAACTTCG
>JAOZLU010000542.1 GCA_029934695.1 Desulfobacterales bacterium
TACACTTCCGGCTATCCCTGGCTGGTCAGCAAGCTCTGCAAATTCATTGACGAGGATATTGTGCCACAGAGGGAGGAGAAAAACTGGTCAGCCGGTGACGTTGACACTGCGTTCAGGATGATCACGAATGAGGGTTATACGACCACCCTGTTCGACAGCCTTGCCAAGAATTTGGAAAACAGCCGGAAGCTCTATGACCTGATTTCCCGGATTGCCATCAGCGGAGCAAGTTTTCCTTTCAACATCACGAATCCGGTGATTAACCTGGGCCTTATGTACGGGATTCTCGTCCCGTCGGAACAGGGACGCTGCCGGATTCACAACCGCATCTTCGAGCAGCGGATTTATGCCCACATCATGTCCGAAATGCTTCAGACAAAATACCCTGATGTCAACAGTTTCGGCACTCCGGAATTTTATACAGGTGAGAGCCTTGATGTCAGAATGATCATGCAGCGGTTCCAGGCGTTTATGAAGGAGCATTATTCAGGTAAGGATGCCAGGTTTCTTGAGCGGGAAGGACGCTTATTGTTTCTTTCCTATCTCAGACCCATTATCAACGGCAGGGGATTTGATTTCAAGGAACCGAATGTGGCTGAGGAACGGCGCATGGATATCGTCATAACCTACAGGACTCAGCGATATGTCATTGAACTGAAAATCTGGCATGGCCCGAAATACCATCAGAAGGGGCTGAAACAGTTGAGCGACTACCTGGACACATATTCACTCAGAGAGGGATATCTGCTGATTTATGATTTCAACAAAAACAAGGAGTATAAACAGGAGCAGATCGTTTTTGAGGATAAGCGGATATTTGCCGTCTGGGTATAGAAAATAAGACATATGACAGCGGATATGCAGAACAATTTTGCAAATTGTTTCACGTTTCATGCATATTAAAATAAACGGATTGTAGAACAATTTTGCAAATTGTTTCACGTTTCATTCATATTAAAATAAAATGATCAAAAGCTTTTACTACTTCATCAAACTGATATTCCTGCAAAAACATCTGATTATATCCATGGCCAGAAGAGAGGTCGCCAATCAGTACATCGGCTCTCTGCTCGGTTTTGTATGGACCTTTGTGAATCCGATAGTCATGATCTTTGTTTTCTGGGTCATTTTCAGCCTGGGATTCAAAGTTAAGCCTGAAAACGATATTCCGTTTGTTGTCTGGCTGACAGCCGGCATGGCACCCTGGTATATTTTTGCAGATATTGTCAATGGTTCAGCGGGCGTAATTATCACACACGCGCATCTGATTAAAAAAACCCCCTTTCATTCACAGATACTGCCGATAATCAAAACAGTTTCATGCCTGATCACCCATTCAATCTTCCTTCTTGTTCTTATCGGGCTGATTATTTTTCAAAACATGCCTTTCAGCATTTACTATTTACAATTTTTTTATTATCTTTCAGGCATGATTGTGATGGCCCTCGGACTTGCATGGGCAGTATCTGCTTTAAACGTGTTCATCAGGGACGTGGGGCAGCTTGTCAATATTGTGTTGCAAATAGGTTTTTGGGGAACTCCCATATTCTGGAATATTCATATAATGCCGCCCGGAATTCAGACGATATTGAAATTAAACCCCATGTTTTATATTGTACAGGGATACAGGGACTCTTTTATTTACTTTTCACCTTTTTGGGAACGTCCATATCAAGCCCTGTATTTTTGGACAACAGCCATTACAATATTTATAATAGGGGCATTGATATTTAAAAAACTGAAACCGCACTTTGCTGATGTTTTATAAACCGGAAGTTCGTAGTTCCGTCTTCAGGCGAAACCACGAACTTTTTACCATTTTTTCATTCTGACCCGGAATCCGCCCGTTTCCCGGGCATCTCCAAGAGGCGTTATAATCAGAATAAATTAAGACGAGGTATGTGAGTATGGAAGAATTATTTGAATTAAGATCGCATATTGAGCAACGACACTATGCCCAAGCATTGGTACTGATAGGAGAAATGGAGGAAATGAGCAAAGATGACAAAATCAACAGAATTCACAGTTATTCCATTATTGCTCTTATGCACTTAATCAAGCAACATGCGGAGAAACGCTCCACCCATTCATGGGAGACTTCTATTTGTAACTCTGTTGAAAAAATCGGCATGACAAACAAACGAAGAAAGACCGGCGGATTTTACCTGAAAGAGGATGAACTCAAGGAAATTCTGGCAAAAGGCTTTAAAGCCGCATTAAGAAATGCGTCCCTTGAAGCTTTTGAAGGACACTATGATGTACGGAAACTTGCCCGCATGGTTGATGAGGAAAAAATCAGAAAGGAAGCTTTGCAACTGATATTGGAAGAGCAGGCGAATATTTAAAAGGTTAAGGGTTAAGGGTGGATGAAAATATAGTGATAGAAATTAAGAATTTAACCAAGAATTACAAGCTTTACAATAACCATTCGGACAGAGTGAAAGAAGCTTTTCACCCCTTTCGCAAAAAATTCCATCATATATTCAGCGCACTGAATGATATTTCTTTTGATGTGAAAAAAGGGGAGACACTTGGCATTGTCGGTCGGAACGGGAGTGGGAAATCAACTCTGCTGCAAATATTATGCGGTATCTTAAATCCGACATCGGGCCTTGCTGAAATAAAAGGGAAAGTATCTGCCCTTCTTGAACTTGGGGCAGGGTTTAATCCTGAATTTACAGGGCGTCAGAATGTCTTTATCAACGGTGCGATACTCGGACTGGCAAACAAGGAGATGGAAGCTTGTTTTGACGATATCGCAGAATTTGCAGAGCTTGGCGATTTCATTGATCAACCAGTCAAAACCTATTCAAGCGGCATGTATGTCCGTCTGGCATTTGCTGTTGCAATTCATGTCAATGCGGATATCCTGATAGTGGATGAAGCCCTGGCTGTGGGAGATGAGATTTTTCAACGCAAGTGTTTTTCCCGTATTCAGCAACTTCAGCAGAAAGGAACAACAATTCTGTTCGTGTCTCACAGTGCGGGGCAGGTTGTGGAACTCTGCAACAGGGCAATACTTTTGGATCAGGGGGAACTTCTGCTTGACGGAACACCGAAACAGGTGGTTTCTGAATATCACAAACTCATATTCGCAGGGGAAGAGAAGGCTGATTCCTTGCGTGAGGAAATCCGGGCCTTAAAATCGGGAAATAATATTTTTTCGCAGCCCGGGGAAGGAGTACAGGAAATTGAACATACCCCGGCTTTGTGTGCCTTTTATGAACCCAGTCTCGTTTCAAAAAGCATGATTTCATACAACTCACGGGGTGTCAGGATCAGTGATGTGCGGATCACCACACCAGACAGCGATATCGTCAATGTTCTTGTCCGGCGTCATGAATATTTATACACTTACAAAGCTAATTTCCAAAAAACAGCATACAACATCAGATTTGGCATGCTGATAAAAACCGTGAGCGGTGTTGAATTAGGAGGATCAGCCTCCTCCTTAATAAAGGATGCCGTTCCTTATATTGAGGCAGGAGCAACTGTGTCGGTCAAGTTCAGTTTTAAGTGCCTGCTCCAGCCTGGCACCTATTTTTTTAATTGCGGTGTGCTGGGCCTGATTGACGGTACGGAAGTATATCTCCACCGGATCATAGATGCGGTAGTCTTCCGAGTGCAGACTGAGGATGATTTCCTGTCAACAGGAATGATAGACTTTTATGCGGAGATGAAGACCTGCGAGGTTTTAAAAACCTCGCAGGTCTTGTAAAAAAACAGGTCTTGTAAAAAAAGGCGGAAAACAGTGTCAAAATGTATCATTGTTTTGGGGATGCACAGAAGCGGAACCTCAGCTTTCACAGGTGTATTGAATATTCTGGGGGTGGAGTTGGGTTCAAACCTGATGGAACCCACAAAGGAAAACCCGAGGGGATATTTTGAAAAGAGGGCTGTCATGGAGATCAACGATGAAATATTGAATATCTTGGGATCCTCTTGGGATGATGATTTCTTTTCTCCTGATGAAAACTGGTGGACGAATGATTCTCTGGCAATTTCCAGGGATAAAATAAAAAAGCTGGTCGAAAATGACCTCATGGAATATGAAATGATCGGGATAAAAGATCCTCGGATCTGCATACTGCTCCCCTTTTGGCTCCGTGTCATTTCAAAATTAAATCTGGCCCCGTATTTTGTCATTGTTTTAAGGAACCCTGCCGAGGTTGCCTGCTCATTAAGAAAAAGAAACGGATTTTCAACTGAAAAATCGCTGCGTTTGTGGATAACCCATATATTGAGTACGGAGCATCACACCAGGGGATTGCCGCGGGCATTCTGCTCTTATGACAAATTAATATCAGACTCGGAGAAAACAATACGTCATATTTCCAAAAGCCTTGGCATAAGTTTTCCTAAGACATATCAGGACACCAAATATCGTATCAGACAATTTATATCCCCTGCGCTCAGACATTATGAATGCCAAATTCCGGAGAACAATACGCCCCTGTCAGAATTGGTATATGAATGTTTCAGCCTGTTGGAAGAACCTGCTCGCACAGGTGGCGAATTGAACGAACAAAGTCTTTCAATCATTGACTCCGTACAAAAAAAACTGATAGCCGCCAAATACTCAGTTCCATAAATAATGTCCGGGTTATTTTTTTTGAACAGTCATAATGAACAGTCCATAATTGCTGATTATAACGGATTCAGGGGAGGCTCCCGCACCTGCCCTCAGACAGATCCGG
>JAOZLU010001085.1 GCA_029934695.1 Desulfobacterales bacterium
TAACCGCATCCGAGAAACACTGCGGACGGGGTTGCAAACCCCGTCCGGCTAACGGCTAAAAGTCCGGCTAAATAACCGCATCCGAGAAACACTGCGGACGGGGTTGCAAACCCCGTCCGGCTAAAGGAAAACATTGCGGACGGGGTTGCAAACCCCGTCCGGCTAAAGGAAAACATTGCGGACGGGGTTGCAAACCCCGTCCGGCTAAAGGGAAACACTGCGGACGGGGTTGCAAACCCCGTCCGGCTAAAGAAAACCCCGTCCGGCAAAGTCCGGCTATTAAGGAGATATTATGAGTATAAAAATAGGCATCAACGGTTTTGGAAGAATCGGACGACTGGCCTTCAGGGTTGCGCTGAATCACCCTGATGTTGAGGTTGTTGCAGTTAATGATCTCATGGATTCGGCGATGATGGCCCATCTTTTGACTTACGATTCGGTTCACGGCAAGCTGAAGGCTGAAGTTGCAGTGAAAGACGGCGCGCTTGAAGTGGATGGCAAAACAGTTGCAGTCACATCTGTAAAAGATCCTGAAAAAATCGGATGGAAAAATTTCGGTGCTGACATTGTTGCGGAGTGTACCGGCCTTTTCAGGGATTCTGAAAGTGCATCAAAACATCTTGCAGCAGGGGCGCGTAAAGTGATCATATCCGCGCCTGCCAAAGATCCTGATATTACCATTGTCATGGGTGTCAATTCAAACCAGTATGACCCCCGGCAGCATCACATTATTTCCAATGCATCCTGTACCACCAACTGTCTTGCGCCTGTTGCCAAAGTGCTTCTTGAAAATTTCGGCATAAAAAGTGGGCTGATGACAACAATACACGCCTATACAGGAGATCAGCGGCTTCTTGATTTTCCCCACAAGGACTTTCGCAGGGCGCGGGCTGCGGCCCTGTCCATGATTCCGACCACAACAGGCGCAGCCAAAGCAGTTGCCCTGGTGATTCCGGAATTATCCGGCAAGCTTAACGGGCTTGCCATTCGTGTGCCGACGCCCAATGTGTCCATTGTTGATTTTGTAGCGACGGTGGAAAAATCAGGTGTGACGGTTTCTGATGTCAATGATGCCCTTAAAATGGCTTCGGAAGGCCCCCTTTCCGGCATTCTCGGATACAGTGACCTTCCCCTGGTGTCTTCGGATTTTAACGGATGTCCCTTATCTTCAATCGTTGATGCGCCAACAACATACACTGTGGATAATATGGTAAAAGTGCTTTGCTGGTATGATAACGAATCCGGGTATTCAAACAGAATGGTTGATCTTGCAGCCATGATTGGTAATCAGTAATTTGATGTTTGATGCTGGATGTTGGATGTTTGATGTTTGATGTT
>JAOZLU010001086.1 GCA_029934695.1 Desulfobacterales bacterium
CCGTCCGACGGAATCTTCCTGTGCAAAAATTATGCCGGGACAAACCTAAATACTATATGAAAGTTTTAGGTCTTTAGGTTTAAAGCACAAAAAAAATTGCACATTTTTTATTGTAATTTTATGAATTATGGATTAAAGGTAATGAATAGTAATTTCTGTATGAATTTTGAAGGTGTTATTGAACTATTTTTCTTTACAGGCATTTTATTAAATTCAGAATTTGTTCAAAGATAGAGGCCAATTAATTATAAGGATTATCTAATTTTTTTTGTCTTTTTTGATTTGAAAGGAGAAAGAAAAATGAGTAAAAAAAGAATTGAGTGTAACCAAAATGGTGCAGAAAGTCGTCATATCAGCCCTGATTTCTATGGACCTTTGAAAATCAGAGTCTGACGATCTGCACCATTTTGGTTACACTCAAAAGAATTAACATCATTGTTTGGATTGTATTGTGTCTGATGACTTCATTTCAGGATGTTGCCATGAACTGACGGTTTCAATGAAAAATGAACTGAAAGTTTCCATAAGTCTGCCCATCAAATCTTTATACAGTGTTCCAGACAGCGACTGGACGATAAGGGATAATATCAGCTCATTTGATGAGCTTTTCAGAGTTTGTTGGGCGGAATAAACAAGAGGTAAGGTAATGAACAAAGAAACTGATATAATAAAGATCATTGAAAAAAGGGAAAAATACCTTCGTGATATCAAGAAATCTGTAAAAACTATAGCAAAGTTGTCTGAAAAGGATCCCATTGATAATTTATACACCCTGAAAAAAGAATTAAAGAAGATTGAAGAAACTTCACAGAAGTCAGAATCAGATGATTCGTTTAATCAAAAAAGCATAGTAAATTATATAGCATCGAAAAAGACAAAGCTATCTGAATGGGAAGCGCAACTAAAAAAAGAATTCGGATCAAAATTAGAACGGTTGTTAAAAAAATCTGGTTACGAATTAAGGGGGAGTTATCCATTACTTAAAGTTTTGTTTTACACGTTAGAAATTAAGTTTGAAAATGATTCTGCTTTAATATGGTATGGACCTCAACAAGAGAAAGTGGATACATGCAGGCTCAATGTTGAGGAAATATCTCAGAAAATAAAACGCCACTATGATCATGTTATACAACACAAATTTGATGAGAAAAATTTTCTTTCAACATTGTACAAAGCTTACAGATCTGCTGCAAATCGAACTGATGTCAAGGTGCAATTGCCCATATCAGAAGTACTCTTTGATTTTTCTTTATTAATTCAGGATAAAAAGTTTAAGTCGGACCCTGTTAAAAAAAATTTCAAAGAATATGGAAGAATTAATTTCAGCTACGATTTGTT
>JAOZLU010000543.1:0-3000 GCA_029934695.1 Desulfobacterales bacterium
CCCGTAGGGCGGCATGTTTGTAGAACGATTGGCGGTGATTTGCGTTCTACAAACATATCGACCCTACGGGCCTATGATTGGTCTGGTGTTTTATGGCTGCTCCCTTGAATTGCTTTTGCAAAAATGTTTGCTTTTTTTTCATTGGTATCGTAATATCCGCTTTCAGATATGCCGTTCAGATGTTTACGGCCAGACTTTAAATTTTTTACTTTTCACTTTGAACTTATGCTCATCACACTGCTGACAGATTTTGGCATTGCCGATGAATATGTGGGGGTAATGAAAGGTGCTATCCTGTCCGTCAACCCGTGTGCAACGATTGTTGACATCACCCACCATATTGATCCCCAGGACCTGATTCAGGCAGCATATATCCTTGAATCTTCATACAGATATTTTCCAAACGGCACTGTGCATCTGGTTGTGGTTGACCCGGGGGTCGGCAGTGATCGGGCAATACTTGCTGTTGAAACAGAAGGACATATTCTGTTGGCCCCGAACAATGGCATTCTGACGCTTTTGCTGAGTGAAACAAAGGCGGATATGATTATTCAGGTTGACAATTCAGACTATTTTTCAGAGTCTGTCAGTCAGACCTTTCACGGTCGGGATATTTTTGCACCGGTTGCAGCGCACATCACAATGGGGGTTGAAATAAACAGGCTGGGGACGCTTATGAATCATAACGATTTGGTATATCTGGATATCCGCAAGCCATATCTGTCAGATGAGGGTGCGCTTGTGGGAACGGTGATATCTGTTGACCGATTTGGGAATCTGATTACAAATATTGATTTGAACTGCCTTGAAAATTTTTGCAAAGCAGATTTGGACAAAATACTTGAAATTGAAATTAACAAAAATAGAATCAGTGGATTATCCCAAAGTTATGCAGGCGCAGACACACAAAGCCCCCTTGCCATTGTCGGCAGTCGTGGCTATCTTGAAATCGCCGTGAATTGCGGCAGTGCTGAAAAATTTTTCAAAGCAGGGAAGGGGAATCCCATCAAAGTCTTAGGTTTCAGGTCTTAAGTTTTAGGTTTTAAGTATCCTAACCTTCATTATTTGTTGTGATTAACCGTTTCCTAAGACCTGAAACCTTATAGTTAAGGAGAAACATTGATCCATCACAGACAACTTCAACAATTATCTGAAACTCAGAATTTTTGTAATGAAAAAGAGAAAAAATTTCTCATAAGTTTTGTTATTTTCATGGTGCTGCTCATAAATCCCGGGATATGCGCTTCTCAAAATGACCAGACGACTCCCGGACAGATGCCGGAGGTCTATGTTCCTTCTGAACCGGAAAGCAATGCACAGGATGCCGCTGTTTCATCGGAATCAGAAAGCAATGCACAGAATACCACCGTTACTCCGTATCAGTCAGGAAGCAACGCAGAAGGTGTTGTTTCAGAGGCCCCTGTCATATATGAATCATACAGCCCGATTGACCGGATACCGGATATTCTCATCCCGTCTGATCCGGAAGGCGGCACGGAATATGTCATTGTGGTTGAAAAAGAGACCCAGCAGCTCTTTCTTTATGAAAATAAGGGGACAATAAAAAAGGTGCTTCAACTGAACTGCTCCACAGGAAAAGCCCGGGGGGATAAAATCCGTTCCGGAGACCAGAAAACACCGGAGGGTGTCTATTTTTTCATAAAGGAACACAAAAAAAAGGAGCTTGCGCCCATATACGGTTCAGGAGCCTTTCCCATGGATTACCCGAGTCTGCTGGATCGCATGGCGGAAAAGACCGGCAATGCCATCTGGCTTCACGGAACGAACAAACCGTTGAAAGATCGGGATTCCAACGGCTGTGTTGCTCTGGAAAACTCCAATTTTGACATGGTGGCGGATTATATTACGCTGAACAGGACCCCCATTGTCATTGTTGACAAGCTTTCCTACAGCCCTTCTGATGTCAGAATCGAAGAAAGAGAATCCATCCTCAGCCTTGTTTCAGGGTGGGAAAATGCGCTTGGAAAAGGAACGTATCATGACTATCTGAAATTTTATGATCCGGAATACCTGCCGGATATTTCATGGTGGCCGGAATGGAACAAAAAAAGAAAGACCATTCAGACATCTCAGCCCCCGCTGTCTGTTGAATCGAAAAAGGTCTTGATTATTAAGCATAAGGCAGTATATGTTGTCTTATTTGATCAGTTTATAAAATTTTCCGGAACGGATTTCCCGGCCGGAACCCGGAAACTGTTTTTAACGCGGAGAGAAGACCGGTTCAGGATTATCGGCGAGGAATACCAGGGAAAGCCCAGATTTGAAAAAAGGTATAAAAATCAGTTTGTTGCAGCATATCAAAACTTGGAAATCAGAAGAGAATATGAAAAAGATGAGAACATCGCAGGCATGGTTGACAACTGGCTGAAAGCATGGTCTTCAAAGGATATTGAAAAATATGGAAGCTATTATGCAGGCGATTTTCGTTCACAGGGCATGAATCTGAAATCATGGCTTGATCATAAAAAACGATTGAATAAAAAATACGATTACATTCATGTCTCAAAGGATAAACTGCGCGTTAAAAAAGGCGGCAAAAGATGCACTGTCTCCTTTGTGCAAATTTATAAATCCAATGCTTTCAAAGCTGTTGGCATGAAACAACTCGTACTGAAACGTGAGGGCGGACAATGGAAAATATACAGAGAAACCTGGAGAAAGATGTAGTCACATTCACCCCGCCAAAATTTTCAGAAAGACCCGAAAGCTGGAGCTTTATGCTTGTGGGAAGCTATGGGCAGGTCATCCATCTCCGATGGCTCAGAGGGCTGATATTTTCATGCGTATTTCTTCTGATCGCTGCAATTGCTTCTGCCAGCTATTTTTATTTTCTTTACAGAAGCACATTGGAGGAGAATCGTCGTCTGAGTGCGGCACTGAATACTCCGAGTCAGCAGGTGAAGCCTTCTCAGGCTGAAAAGAAAACACTTGCAGACAAGAAACCGCTGATTGCAGACAAGGCAAAGACTGAGGACAGGC
>JAOZLU010000543.1:3100-4689 GCA_029934695.1 Desulfobacterales bacterium
CTGATGTCAAAGTTAAGGAAGCTGACAAGTCCGAGACAGTTAAAGCCGTACCTCCTGCCGAAGAGGAGGTGAAGCTCGCTAAAGATGATGTCAAGCCTGCGGAGGAGAATGCAAAGCCTGAAGCGGATGATGTCAAAAAAGAGGCTGTAGTCGTCGGAAAAAAGGCGGAGGAAGAAAAGGTGTCTGTTCAACCCGAAGAAAAAACAGACGCTGAGATTAATGATTTTAAGATTTCTTATATAAAACGCAGAAGGACGCTGAACGTGCAGTTTGTCATCAGAAACACCGGCCCGAGCCGCATATCCGGACATGCGATTGTGGTATTAAAATCAGACAAAGTCAGACGGAGCAGATGGGTGACATTGCCGCCTGTCAAGCTGACTTCAGGAAAACCATCCGGAGAAGAAATCGGTAAAACATTTTCAATTTCCAATTTTAAAACGCTGAAATTTTCAGCAAAAAAGCAAAGGTCTCCCAAGCGGTTTAAAACTGCTGCTGTATTCATATTTGCCGAAACAGGAAAGCTGATGCTGAAAAAGGATTTTCCGATAGAGATGGATTAAAACATAAATTGTAAAAGGCATACCGTTGCCGGACGGGGGTTTGCAACCCCGTCCGCAATGTTTGCATTGTATAATGGTAAATTGTAAACCAGCCAATGACCGCTGACAATGACGAGGATGCATGATGGGGAAACAAACAGAAAATTTTTCGATTCTGGATAAGGGACTGACCCTTGAAGGTAAACTTTCTTTCCAAGGAAAGATGATAATAAAGGGGACTGTGAATGGAACTGTTGAGGGAGAAACGGTGATTATTGGTGAAGAAGGTGCTGTTTATGCGGATATGAAGGCTGGCAGCCTCACCATTGGCGGAATTTTTGAAGGAAAAGCCAGGGCCATGAAGGAATTTGTCATACTTCCCACCGGAAACTGCAAGGGAAAGGTTATATGCAAAGATATCGTGGTTGAACCCGGAGGAATTTTAAATGCTGAAGTCACCTGTATCACGATCCAGGGTGAAAAATTTGAAAAAGATATGGAACAGGATTTTCAGGGGGAACAAGTCGGGAAAGACCTGAAACAGGATTCTCAGGGGGAAAAAGTCAAAAAAGACCTGAAGGTGGAAAAAGCCGGAAAGGACCTGAAGCTGGCTCCGAAATCGGGGAAAAAATCATCCTCCTTAGCAAAAGTCTTTGGGGGCGGAAAAAAATGATTCCATAGAATGTTCCTGATTCTAACGGTTTTTGTGGCTGCATAAGATTTTCAGACAGCTGTGATCCCTGCAAACCGCAGATGAACGCTGATGCTCCCCGCACTCTGACCGCCTGCACAGGCCGTGAGCGTCTGTCTGCGTTCATCTGCGTTCATCTGCGGATCATATCGGAAACCACAAAAACCGTTAGAACCAGGAATGTTCCGTACTCACAATTTCCGTTTTTTTCGTGTATTTCGTGTGTTTCGTGGTTAAAAAAGCGGACGGCAAATATACAGTGGGAGATTCTTTTTTGGAAATCACCTAAGACATCTGCCGAATGAGTTCTTTGATTAAAATTTTACTGATTATAACGAATTTAGGGCACAGTCCCT
>JAOZLU010000544.1 GCA_029934695.1 Desulfobacterales bacterium
TCATGCACGGTTCTTAGGGGGGAAGGGGGCTGAGAGGCCTCCGACCTACCCGATCTGAGTGATTACTTACATAGAAATAAAAACCGCTATTAAGAAAGCTGTTGATGATAAAAATCCTGAGGCACTCAATGCTTCAGCACACTCATTTAAAGGACTTTTACTTTATTTCTCTGAACAAGGTTCAGATTTGGCTTTTCAGTTGGAAGATATGGGAGACTCTGGTAGAATTGGAAAAGGCTGATGCCATTTATGACAATTTGAATATCATAGTAGATCAAATTGTACCGAAATTGGAGGAATATAAACGTAATTTTCAATGCCAAAAATAATGAAAAGAATTGATATGTGAATTAAATCACAAATTTTTGAAGTCACCGTTTCTGCTATGATGATTGACTTATGAGGAGCTGAAAAAATCAATATTGATATGACAAACTTGCACTTTTTGAAAAACAGCTCATAAGGAACTTACTGATTATAACGGATTTAGGGGAGGCTGCAATTTCAGAGCGGTATCTCACACAAAGCCACAGAGAACACAGAGAAAAAGACGGGCGCATTTATACCCGGCTTCCTGACCGGACAGCCCGGACCGGACAGACACCCCGGGCATAAAAGCACCTTTGCGGCTTTTCTTTGTGGTCTTTGTGCCCTCTGTGTGAGATATCGGCGTATGATATGCAGCCTCCCCTAAATCCGTTATAATCAGGGAACTTATTACAAAGGAAGATGGCATATCGAAAACTCCACATAACAAAAAAATCCAGCGGACGCAAAAAGCCGCGCCGCTGATTAGTAGCGTTATTTTTTTCGACGGAAATAGGTGATAATACAATAATAATGCTGTGCTGGAATTGAATAACCTTGCAAATCAAGTCAGAATGAGTTAATGGAATCGAAAAGTTGTGCAAATCATGGTAATATGAATTGCTGAATCGAAAAGTATATCAAATCAGATGATAGAAATTCGTAAAACTGAAGTTTTCACCAATTGGTTCAACGGTCTAAAAGATCGCAGAGCAAAGGCTCGTGTTCAAGCGCGAATTGATCGCTTGAAATTCGGTCATTTTGGTGATGTAGCACCAGTGGGAGAAGGCGTTAGGGAACTGCGTATTTTCTATGGCCCTGGCTACAGGGTTTACGAAACGGATCGGGGAATCCGCCCGCCGCTGAATTTAAGCGTTAGGCTTCAAAATATAAAGACACTGAAAACCATATACATTCTTCAAGAGGTAAGCTATGAAAGGAGAAGTTCAGTTCAGAGCTGACAAATTGGCAGTATTGATTGATGCTGACAATACCAGCGCAGGTGTTATCGAAGTTCTGCTGAGAGAGATCACCAAATTCGGAATCGCCTATGTCAAAAGAATTTATGGGGATTGGACGAATCCTCAGATGAACACATGGAAAAAAGTTCTCAACGACTTCGCCATTGTCCCGGTACAGCAGTTTGGTTACACATCAGGCAAAAATTCAACCGACAGTGCTCTGATTATTGATGCAATGGACTTGCTCTACACAAATGAGTTTGACGGATTCTGTATTGTTTCAAGCGATAGCGACTTTACGAGGTTGGCGCACAGAATCAGACAGAACGGCGTGGCTGTGTACGGATTTGGAAGGCGACAGACACCCAGGGCTTTCGTAGCTTCGTGTGATCGTTTTGTACATACAGAACTGCTGGGTGCCGCAGAATCTCCTTCTGATCCAGATAATTCTCAACAATTTGAATTAGCTGCAAAATCAGAGGAAAAGAGCGATCTGCATGAATTACTGAAAGAAGCATATGAAGATGTTGTGCGTGATGACGGAATTGCCAATGTCGGAGCTGTCGGACAGCAATTGTTAAAGATTGATTCGTCTTTTGACTCCAGAGCATACGGTCATAAAAAGTTGGGAGAGTTACTTAAAAAGACAGAATTATTTGAAGTGAAGGGTAACGACATCAGACTAAAATGAATGAAGCCCAACCATGGGATGAAGCGGACGGAAAAAACCCCGCCGCTCAACTCAGTCGTCAGGCTTCACAATAAGGTTTATTGTTAGGGACCCGGAAAAAACGCATTACCCCATGAAAGTTCGCAAGGAGTGCAAAAATTAAGCGAAGCGGTTTTTTGCATCCCGCGCAGGCGGGATAATGCGTTTTTCCCGAGTTCCTTATATCAGAATTCCTGTATTATGTATTATTTAAAAGATATTATTATTGTTTTCTGAATAATAACTGTGAACTGTTGAATGCAGAGGGTTAAAAAAATGAAATCTCAGATTATAGGACGTTATATTGTGACAGATCCGAAGATATGCCACGGAAAACCCACCTTCAGAGGAACGCGCATAATGGTTGCCGATGTGCTGGAACAGGTCGCCGAGGGGCTGGCATGGGAAAGCATCATTGAGGGGTGGCATAACAGTATTTTCAGGGAGGCAATTGCAGAGGCGTTGCAGTTGGCGCGCCAGGCATTTCTCACTCATGTGGATGAGTTCTCCTTGGAGCCGACTGCATGAATATTCTGGATGAGAACATACTGAGCGAACAGCGGCAATTATTGAGAATGCGGAGAATAACCTCACGTCAGATCGGTGATGATACAGGGCGCAAAGGCATGCCCTTTGAAGTATTACAGAGAGATCGAATATGAATCAAAATGATGAAATAAAACTGTATCTGGACACATCCGTTCCGAGTGCGTTCTATGACACATCGAAACCGGTGAGACAGTTGGTGACACAGAAGTGGTTTGAATACAAAGCCAGGGGATACACCTTGTATACATCCATAACGGCAGTTGATGAAATCGGAGAACTGAATAATCCCGATAAAAGACAGAACATCATGGATATTATATTTGATTATTATATGAATATTATCGAGCTGTCAGAAGAAGCTGTAATTTTAGCGGAAGAATACATGAAAAGAGGAGCTGTTCCGAAATCCGAACGGGAAGATGCATATCATATTGCAATTGCATCTGTTAATCGGTTTAGTTGCCTGGCATCATGGAATTTCAAACATATCGTAAGTTTGAATCCGATAAGAAAAGTACATGAGATCAATATGAAATTCAGTTATCCGATAATAGAAATCGGATCACTGCAACTGTTCGGAGGGTCTGAATATGGAAACTTATAAAAACAGCTACACAAAAGATGAGGATCGTCTGTTATGGGAACTGCATGAAATAAGACACAGACTGCAAAAAAAGAGAACAGGCAAATCATTGGAAGAAATAAACAGAGAAGCATTTGAAAGGTATTATAGCTGGCAAAAGAAAAGGCAATATAGGCAGGCATAACCCGTCGTTTGAGCGGGTGCGACATGAAGTCGCTGATTTGATTGTTGATTTCGTTCCTCATTATGAGGAATGAAAGTTCAACCCGTCATGTTGCTGACGGTTTCTTACTCCGACATGCGTCATTGGTAACGATGGGGTGTGAGAGCCCGGAGGACAATGCAGCCCTCATGCCGCAAGGCATGGGAGAGAAAAACGTGAGAAATTCTCAACTCCGGCAGCATCGCAGGCCGGAGGGGCGCCAAGAAGGACGATATGCGTAACATACGTGAATTGCCGTGTTTCGGCAGGCTCAACAACCGTAAACGTCGTGAACGACAACAGGCTAAAGATGCTGACAAGCCTGAACCAAAAGGTGAGGGGTATGGCTGGTGCGGTCCGCTGTCGCACCACGCAACCTGCGATTCCCTCGGCGGACAGGCGGACGCCAAGTCGTCACAGTCAGATCATGCGGAACATGGATGAGCCATGTATTTCTCCTCCGCAGAGAGGTAGGAAGCCGCAAGGCGTACCGAAGGGAGCGCGGGTAAAGGATGTCGGAGGAAGCGAATGCCGCATTGTAATGATGCGGACAGCGGCCATGCCGCAGCCCGAAAGGGCGCAGACTTCCGACAGGTGGCGGATCACGGGAAAGATGAGGAAAGGTTTTGCCGCAGGCAGCACGGACAGACACCGGGCCTTCGTGCCGACAGGTGACGGTGCTGCGGACGGGAAACCGTAAACCGGATACGAATCCGTACCGTGAAGTCGGCGAAGGCTGTTTTTCGCCGGCGGGTGCTTCACGGCACCTTATCGTTGCGTGAGCCGTGTGCGGGGAAACTTGCATGCACGGTTCTTGGGGGACGGGGGAGTAGTAATACTCCCTTGTTACCCGACACGGAAAAAGCCCCGCCGCTTATCTCTGCGTTAGCCCATGTAGTCAAGGTGGTAAATTTATGCAAAAAATTCAGTCATTAAATAGTGTCAGAATGGATAAAACAGCGTTTTCGACAGCTTCTCTTGATGATGAGTCTGATGAAAAACAGTACTGGCTGTCAAAAACTCCGGTTGAACGCATATACTATGTTGAAATGATGAGGCAGATGCTTTATGGATACGATCCGCTTACCGTAAGACTTCAGAGATTTTTTGAGACTGCTGAACTTTCATAAGGCCGAATATCTGCTGATCGGCGGTTTCGCGGTGGGCTATCACGGATATCCGAGAGCAACGGGGGATATGGATATCTGGATTGCCGTCTCCCCTGAAAATGCTGAGAAGATGCTGACAGTTCTGAAAGAATTCGGTTTTGATGTTCCGGGTCTGAGTGGTCAGGCACGGAGGCTTATAACTCCTCCGTCGCAGATGCTGCGCCACCGGTGTAAAGGCGGAACCTGACCTGTCCGCAAGGTACTTA